>DAOPZJ010000023.1:0-32264 GCA_035353335.1 Oscillospiraceae bacterium
CAACATGGGAAAAAGATTTTTGGTACTGGACGACGGCACAACCTTTGAGGGCATCGGGTTCGGCGCGGATACGGGCTGCACGGGCGAGTTGGTCTTCACGACCGGTATGTGCGGCTATATCGAGACGCTGACCGACCCGAGCTATTACGGGCAGATTGTCTTGCAGACCTTTCCGTTGATCGGCAACTACGGCATCATCGAAGCCGATTTTGAAGGTAAATGCTGCGTCAAGGGATATGTCGTACATGAGTGGTGCGACACGCCGTCCAATTTTCGCGCCCAGTATGATCTGGACGCTTTTTTAAAGAAGAGCGGAATTCCGGGGATTTACGGCTTGGATACCCGCGAGATCACCAAGATCATCCGCGAACACGGCGTGATGAATGCGATGATCTGCGACGAAGTTCCGAAAGATTTGACCGGTGCTAAAAATTATCTGATTGTCGATGCAGTCAAGAGTGTCACTTGCGAAAAAATCGAGGAGTTTCCGGCGCAAGGTGAAACCAAATATAAAGTTGCTTTAGCCGATTACGGCGCAAAGCACAACATCATCCGTGAGCTGCGCAAACGCGGCTGTGCGGTGACCGTCGTGCCCTCTTATACGACCGCGAAAGAAATATTAGCCCTAAAGCCCGATGGCGTGATGCTGTCGAACGGACCGGGAGACCCTGCGGAAAATACGGAGATCATCAAAGAACTGGGCAATTTATTCGGAAAGGTTCCGATTTTTGGTATCTGCCTGGGGCATCAGCTGCTTGCGCTCAGTCAGGGCGGCAAGACCATGAAGCTCAAATACGGGCATCGCGGCGTCAACCAACCGGTGCGCGATCTGCTCGGGACGAGAACTTATATCACGAGCCAGAACCACGGCTACGCAGTCGTTTCTGACACGGTCAAAAACGGCGTGATCAGCTTCGAAAACGCCAATGACGGTACCTGCGAGGGCGTGGACTACACCGACGCAAAGGCGTTTACGGTTCAATTTCACCCCGAGGCCTCCTCGGGCCCGCTGGATACGGCGTTTTTGTTCGACCGGTTCTGTGCGTTGATGGATAGTAATTGTCATTCTGAGCGAAGCCGAAGAATCTCTGACTGATTAAGGCCCTTTTAAAGAAAAGAAAGGCAGGACTAAAACTTCATGCCGTTAGATAAAAGCATTCAAAAAGTTTTAATGATCGGCTCCGGCCCGATAGTGATCGGGCAGGCGGCTGAGTTTGACTATGCGGGCGCACAAGCCTGCCGCGTGCTCAAAGACGCGGGCGTCAATGTGGTTCTCGTCAACTCCAACCCCGCAACGATCATGACCGATAACGCGCTGGCGGATGAGATTTATCTCGAACCGCTCAACGTCGAGACGCTGAAGCGTATTATCGAAAAAGAGAAGCCTGACGCGATGTTAGCCGGACTCGGCGGACAGACCGGGCTGACGCTCTCGATGCAGCTCGAAAGCGACGGATTTTTACAAAAGCACAACGTCCGGCTGATCGGCACCAACGTCGAGGCCATCAAAAAGGCCGAAGATAGGGAACTTTTCAAAGAGACCATGGAGGTCATCGGCGAGCCGGTGATCCCGTCGGACATCACAACGACCGTACCCGGCGCGCTGGAGATTGCGGAAAAGATCGGCTATCCGGTCATCGTCCGCCCGGCCTACACCCTCGGAGGAACGGGCGGCGGCGTCGCTTATACGCCCGAGGAGCTCAAAGCAGTTGCGGCGACCGGTATCGACGCTTCGCCGATCGATCAGATTTTGGTCGAGCGGTATATCTACGGATGGAAAGAGATCGAATTCGAGACCATGCGCGACGCGGTCGGCAACGTGATCGCGGTGTGCAGCATGGAGAATTTCGACCCGGTCGGCGTGCATACCGGCGACAGCATTGTCGTCGCTCCGGCGCTGACGCTTTCGGACAAGGAATATCAGATGCTGCGCTCGGCGTCGTTGAACATCATCTCGGCGCTCGGCATTGTCGGCGGCTGCAACTGCCAGTTCGCGCTGAACCCCGACAGCTTTGACTATGCGGTCATCGAAGTCAACCCGCGTGTATCGCGCTCCTCGGCGTTAGCTTCCAAGGCGACCGGTTACCCGATTGCGAAGATCACAACAAAAATCGCGCTCGGTTATACCCTCGACGAGATCAAAAACGACATCACGGGTAAGACCTGCGCCTGCTTTGAGCCGACACTCGACTATGTGGTCGTGAAATTACCCAAGTGGCCGTTTGACAAATTCTTCGGGGCATCGCGCAAACTCGGCACCCAGATGAAGGCCACGGGCGAGGTCATGTCGATTGCGCCGACCTTTGAGATGGCGCTGATGAAAGCCGTGCGAGGCGCGGAGATTTCGTTGGATACCCTGAACGCGCAGCCGCTTTACAATGAACCGATCAAAGAGCGGTTGAAACGCATCGACGATTATCGGTTGTTTACGGTGTTCGAAGCGCTGAAAGCGGGTATCTCAGTCGAGGAGATCAATGAAATCACCAAAATCGATAAGTGGTTTTTATATAAGATGACGAGACTGGCCGATTACGAGGCACAGATTGTGAAATCCGGCTTGGACGAAGAAAGTTACTTGGCCGGAAAGAAATTCGGCTACACCGACAAGGCGCTCACGCGTCTTTCGGGAATGAAAACGCTGCCCTACAGCTGTGATTTTGCCTACAAAATGGTCGACACCTGCGGCGCGGAATTTGACGCCGAGACGCCGTATTTTTACTCGACCTGCGGCGCGAAGTGTGAGGCAAGGCCGTTCAAACGTTCGGGGAAACCTGTTGTGATAGTTCTCGGCTCGGGCCCGATCCGTATCGGGCAGGGCATCGAGTTCGACTACTCTTCGGTGCATTGCGTCTGGGCGCTCAAAGAGATGGGCTACGACGTCGTGATCATCAACAACAACCCGGAGACCGTCTCGACCGACTACGACACCGCCGACCGGCTCTATTTTGAGCCGCTTTCGCCCGAGGATGTGATGAACATCGTCAAAGTCGAAAACCCTGTGGGCGTCGTGGTCGCGTTCGGCGGGCAGACGGCCATCAAACTGACAAAATTCCTCGACCAAAACGGAGTAAAGATTTTGGGCACCTCCGCCGAGGGCATCGACATCGCCGAAGACCGCGAGCGATTTGACGCGCTGCTCGAACAGTTCGGCATCCGCAGACCAAAGGGCTTCGGCGTGAGTACGTTTGAAGAGGCCTTGAACGCGGCGAACGAACTCGGTTATCCGGTCTTGCTGCGCCCGTCCTACGTTATCGGCGGACAGAATATGAAAATCGTGCATGATGCAAACGAAGTACGCATCTATATGGAGCGGATTTTGGCGCAGGGCATTGACAATCCGGTACTCGTTGATAAATACATGCCGGGCACCGAGCTTGAAGTGGATGTGATTTCCGACGGGCGTGACGTGCTGATTCCGGGTATTATGGAGCATATCGAACGGGCGGGCGTGCATAGCGGCGACTCGATTGCGGTCTATCCGCCGTACAGCATCAGCGACAAGATGATGATGACCATCACCGACTGTTCGACCAAACTCGCGCTGGCGCTTAGAACCAAGGGACTTGTCAACATTCAATATCTGATCAGCGAGGGCGAGCTCTATGTGATTGAGGTCAATCCGCGCGCTTCGCGCACCGTACCGTATATCAGCAAGGTAACCGGCGTTCCGATGACCGATCTGGCGGCCAAAGTCATGGTCGGAAAAGAGCTGGCTTCGCTCGGCTACGGCATCGGGTTATATCGCATTCCGCCGTATTTCACGGTCAAAGTGCCGGTGTTCTCGTTTGAAAAACTGGCGGACGCGAACGCCTATCTCGGCCCCGAGATGAAGAGCACGGGCGAGGTGCTCGGCATCGGGAAAACGCTGAACGAGGCGTTATTCAAGGGCATCGCGGCTTCGGGCAAACGCCTGAGAGCGCCGTCGCCCGGTAAACCGGCAGGCGTATTTATCAGTGTCGATGTCCATGACCGGTTTGAAATTGTGTCAATTGCCAAAAAGCTCGACGACCTCAAATTCGAAATCTACGCCACCGTCGATACCGCAGAGGCCATTCGCAACCTCGGTATCGATGTCACGGCAGTCAGTAACGTCAAAAAGGATGCATTCGACTTGCTCGAGAGCGGAAAAATCAGCTTTGTGGTCTACACCGGCGCGCTGATGGATGAGAGCGTCGAGGACTTTATCGCGCTCAGCCGCAAGTCGCTGCTGCTGTCGATCCCGTGTTTTACTTCGCTCGACACGGCGAATGCCGCCGCAGATATTCTGCGCAGCCGTTTTAACCTCGGCAACACCGAGCTCGTCGACATCAACCATATGCGTGAAGAAAAACAGAAAATCAAATTTATGAAGATGCAGGGCACCGGCGACGACTATATCTTCATTGACAATTTTGATGGGCACATCACCTGTCCCGAATCGTTGTGCATCGAATTATGCGACCGGCACTACGGGGTCGGCGGAGATGGGCTGGTGCTGATCGAAAAATCGAAGATTGCCGACGCAAAAATGCGTATTTTCAATCGCGACGGCTCCGAAGGCAGGATGGCCGGGAACAGCATCCGCTCAGTCGGCAAGTATTTATATGACAACGGCTTTATCGGGCGCGACACCGCGAAAATCGAGACGGCAAGCGGCATCCGCAATCTCAAACTCTATGTCCGCAATAACAAAGTCACCTATGCGGGCGTCGAGATGGGTAAGGCCGATCTCACCGCGAAGAAAATTCCTACAACGATTAAAGCCGAAAAAGTGATCGACTATCCGGTCGAGATCGGCGGCAAGGATTACCGGATCACCTGCGTGAACGTCGGAAATCCCCACTGCGTGGTGTTCTGCGACCGGGTGGACGGAATTGACATCGAGACCGTCGGCCCGCAGTTCGAAAACGCCCCGATCTTCCCCGAGCGCGTCAATACCGAATTCATCCGCGTGGTCAATAAGAGCACGATCAAGATGCGGGTCTATGAACGCGGCAACGGCGAGACCATGGCCTGCGGCACCGGCGCCTGCGCGGCCGTCGTCGCGGCGGTCGAAAACGGATTTTGCGCCAAGGGCGAAGACATCACCGTCAAGCTGCGCGGCGGCGATCTGACAGTTAACTATACCGACGAGGGCATCACGCTGACCGGCGACACAAAACTGGTGTATATCGGCGTAGCAGAATATTGATAGATCGATAAGTAAAGTAAATAATCATGATATCGCGCGGCGTTTCGCCGCGTGATATTTTATATATAGTGAAGCCATTGCTTGTCCGAATAAACACCCGGTTTATTTAAATATAATTCTTTGAAAAGATTGACATGGCAGCCGCCTGATGTTTACAATGGGAATCAAGGAAATGAGTGGTTCAAGCAAAAAACAGGAGGACGGTATGGCTTATATTGCGGAAGAGGGAAAAAATAATTTAAAATATACAATTGAAAACGGTACGCTTGCCTTTCAATCAATTGCCGGTATGAAAACAGCGACAAATATGGGCGGTGTATTTTCATTGAAAACAGAACACGGCTGCTTTGACGAACGGGATGCAAAGGGCTCGTTCGCGCAGCAAGAGAACGGTCTGATTGCGAATTATGCGTTTGCGCATGGCTTGACGGTGCAGGTGCATTGGATAAAGACGGCTGGAGCTATTGAGCGGGAGGACGCAGTGATTCACAACGGCACTTCACCGGTGACGATTTTCGGTTACAGTGCGGTCACCGCGATCTCCGGTCAATTTGATTTATATACCCAATCCAACGAGTGGACAAGAGAGAATCAAGGGCAGTGGCGGGAACTGACTTACGGAACTTTTGAAATATCTGCCCATGGAGCGCGTACCTGTCAGGGCGCAACGCCATATATGGCATTAAAAAACACCGAGACAGGGAAAGGAATTGGGGTGCATTCTCTTGTGAGCGGCGATTGGCAAATTCGAGCCGAAGTCGCAAGCCCGACGGCTTCACCTATATTGTTAATCAGCACCGGCCCGGATGAGAGCGGATTGGCATATCAGATTTTGCCGGGAGAGAGCGCGGTGTTTTCACGTGCGGTGTTTTTGAATCTTGCCGACGGAATGCCGGAGTCCGGTGCCGCCGCTTTTCAGCGGTATCTGCTTGCGGACGCAGCTCATAAAAATCCGAAAACCATCCCTATCGAGTTCAATACCTGGTTTTATAATTTTGAACAACTCGACGAGGATGAACTGCTCCGGCAGCTTGACGCGGCGGCGGAGCTCGGCTGCGAGGCGTTTACCGTCGACGCGGGTTGGTACGGGCAACTGGAGGGCGCCTGGCATGTGCAGGTCGGGGACTGGCGCGAAAAGGCCGACGGGGCTTTTCATGGGAAAATGAGCGAATTTGCGGACAAGGTCCGTAATAAAGGCTTGATTTTCGGTATTTGGATCGAGCCGGAGCGACTGGCGAAAAATGTGCCTTTTGCTTTGGAACATCCCGAATGGTTTTTACCCGATGGCAATGGGTTTTTGTCCCCCGATCTCGACCGGGAGGAAGCTGCGCAATATACTTTTGATACGATTCGCGAAATCATCGAACGCTACAATGCGGGCTGGGTTAAAATCGATTTTAACCATGCGCTCGGGCGCGATGTGCACGGCATAGCGCACATGGGTTATCTGCGGCAAATGTGGCGAATGATGGACGACGTCCGGGCGAAATACCCGAATTTGATTTTGGAGGGCTGCTCGAGCGGCGGCATGCGTTTTGAAGCCGAGGCGCAAAAGCACTTCGACGTGTGTTTCATGTCCGACACGGTGAACCCTTGGGATGTGCTGCGAATCGGAGAGGGTGCTGCGCTGCGAATATTGACCGGGCGGGTGCTGCGTTGGTGCTGCTTACAGCCCGGCGGTAAAATCCCGCATTACGGTTTTACGGAGCCGTTCACGCCGTTGCTGACGCCCAAAAAAGCCATCTGGGACGAGGTGGAGAACGTCGACCCGGATTTTTTGCTCAAGGTCTGTTTGCGGGGGCATCTGTCGTTTTCGGGTGAGATGGCGGGACTGGACGAACGGACAAAGGAACAGATCAAAAAGGCAATCGCTTTTACGAAAAAGCACCGCAGATTGATCCAGCGGGGCATCTTTCATCCGCTGACGCCGATTCGGGATATGGAGGACAGGAGCGGTTGGAGTGCCTCCTATATCGAGAGGACACAAGCCGCGTCCGGTGAAGCCGCAAACGGTGACGCCGAACACGGTAACGCCGTCGGGATTTTCCACGCATTCCGGTTGGATTCGCCCACGGAAGAAATGGCGTTCCGCCTGCCGCCGGAAGCCGTGATCGGGCGGTATGTCATTGAAGATTACGATACCGGTGAGACCTTTGAAGCCGATGCAGAAGTGTTGGCGAAAAAGGGTATTGTAATTAAGCTTCCGCATAAAAACAGAGGAATAGTGTTGGTTTTCCACCGTAAGTAAAAAATGAGGGGAACGGTTTCGGATCTTATCCCTTATGATCCGTTTCGTATATAAAACACCGAGGTAAGAAACGCGTGCTATGAAACAAAAATTCGTAAATTATAAGACGCGTATGGAAGCGGGCCCTGCCCGCCGGGTCGTCGGGGACGCCGACCCCTACACTGGAGGTTCACATGAAAGACACTGTATTGCAAAAACTGCCCGACCCTTTTTTAAACGGAGACGGGACTCGGATAAAGACGCCCGCCGAGTGGTATAAAAAAAGAAAAGAACTTTTGGCGCTGATCACCGATATCGAATACGGCAAAATGCCGCCCGAGCCGGAGGTGTTCGGCTTCGAGACCTGCAACGCGGGCAGCGGGATTCAGATACACACCTGCCGGATCACCTCCGGGACACGTGAGCGGCAGCTTTCTTTTGAACTGCGGCTATATCGGCCGAAAAACGAGGGCCGTCTGCCGGTGGTATTGACCGGGGACGGCTGTTACCGCACGATGACCGATGAAGTGATTGCCGAGATCAACGCAAGAGGCTATATCGCCGCCGTTTTCGACCGCACGATGATTGTCCGAAATGTATATGACAAATTCGAAGTGAGAAACTCCCCGCTGTACCGCGTTTATCCCGAGATCGAATCCGGCTCGCTCGCGGGGTGGGCTTGGGGGTTCTTGCGCTGTGTCGATGCTTTGGCGCAGATGCCGTTTGTCGATGCGGGCAACATCGCGGTCACAGGGCATTCGCGCGGCGGGAAAACCGCGCTGCTTGCGGCTGCGGCGGACGAGCGGATTGCCTATGCCGCGCCGAACGGGAGCGGCGGAGGCGGAACCACCGTTTGGCGTTTTAATATGAACGGATATGACGGTTCTGAATTTGAAATTGAACGCAGCGAGACATTGGCGGGGATGCTTGACAGCATTCCGCACTGGCTCGGGCCGAAAATGAGTGAATACCGCGACAAAGAGCTGCTTCTGCCGTTTGATCAGCATCAACTGTTGGCGCTGGTCGCGCCTCGCTGCTTGCTGCACACCGAGGGGTACGGCGATATCTGGAGTAACCCCAAGGGGAGCCATCAGGCGTTGATGGCCGCCAGAGAAGTTTATAGATTCCTGGGCGTACCGCAAAACATCGTTTCGCGGTACAGACCGGGTGGTCACGACCACAAGCCGGAGGACTTTCGCGCGCTGCTCGATTTGATGGATAGCAAAATCTCCGGTAAACCGCTTGATAAGCGCTTTTACGAAAACCCTTATCCGGATATGGAACCTGCGTTTGTTTGGAGCTGCCCTAACTGAAACCGGCACCGATATCCCTTAACGGATTTACATGGAGGAAAAATGGATGGATATACAAATTATTTTAAACTATGAATCGAGCGAATCGCTGGCTTTCACTTGGGCGGCCGGTGATGCCGAGATTGATTTCAGAAAAGATTTTTTTGAGGCGGCGAGATGCACGGCATCCTTTGCGGCGCTGGAAGTGAAAAAGCATCTGGGAAGAACCTTGATCGACGCGGAGATTTCGATCGGGTCGGCAAGGGGAACGGCCGATTATTTTATTGAGCTGAAAACAGACGACGATAAGAGCGACAGCGCCGAATTTTCCTTGGAACCGCAAAACGACGGTATCGTGATTCGCGGTGCAAGCCGGAAAGGGCTGCTTTACGGGGTTTATGAGTTTTTGCGTTTGAACGGCTGGAGATGGCACTTGCCGGGGCAGGCCGGAGAAATCGCACCCCCTTATACGGACAAGCCTCAACTGCCGGATAAAAAGAAGGAATATGCTCCTTCCATGCCGTTAGGCCGAAGTTTTGACCTTGTCTATTTATCCATGGACTCCGTTGAAATGTATTTATGGATGGCCAGGAACAGGATGGATTTGACCACCTATCATCCTTTGACGGGTCAGCTTTGCCGCAAACTAGGCATGTCTTTTAAAAACGGCGGACACATTTTCGAGGAGATTTTAAATCCCGACAGAATCATGCCTTCCGGTAAAACTCTTTGGCAAGAGCACGAGGATTGGTTCGGGCTCCCTGCCCACGGTGTCCGAACAAAGGAGCTCGCGCAAAAGATTCAATTTTGCGTTTCGAATGAGGAATTGACCGATTTTCTCGGAGAAGAGATTATAAAGCTCTCGATGGGCATGTGGAAAGAAGCGGACCGGTTGGAAATTTGGGGCTTTGACACCTGGGGCAGCAGCTGTCATTGCGACGGGTGCAAAAAGCTGGGCAACGGCTCGGACAGAATGCTGCATTTCCTTTCAAAACTGCGTAATATCGTGGATGCGGCGATTCAAAACGGACGGGTTGATCATGCGGTAAAACTGGTGATGTGCGCTTATGAGGGCACTTCCACGATTGAGGCGCCTCTGAATCCGATCCCCGGGAACTTGACGGCTTCCGGAGATTACTGTGTCTCTTATCCCATCCTCCGCTGTTACGAGCACAATTTTTCCGATCCTTCCTGCTGCAGAAACATCGGCTATGACAATGCGCTGAAAAACTGGCTTTCCTTGTCACCCGGAATCCCTCTCATTGTGGGGGAATATTACAACGTGTCAAAATTTGAAGATCTCCCGCTGCTTTTTACAGACAGAATCGCAAACGACATCCCGTATTTTCACGCGCTCGGTGTCAGCGGCATGACTTATATGCACGTCCCGATGGTGAATTGGGGAATGAGGACGCTGACGCAGCTCTTATACGCCCAGATGAGTTGGGATGTGAACACGGATGTAAATACATTTTTAAACGAATACTTTACCCTGAGATACGGGCCGTATGCGCAAAAAGCCCGTGAGGTATATCGTCTGACCGAAGAGGCCTGGGCGCTCAGCGCAAGCTGGCGCGCCTGGGGAGACGGAAGCGTGCTGACGCAGCTGCAAAAATGGGACGGCAAAACGCCGGAAAAGCCGCTCCGGGTGGATGTTCACTTCGAGAACCCGGAGGGCGCAATCAGGAGCGGACAACACTCCGTCCGGCTTCTGCGCAGAGCGATGGACATTCTCAATTCTTCAATACGGGAAGCACAGGCAGATTCGCGTATATATTCGAATACAACAGCCGTGAATCCCATTGAACAGCGGCAGTTGGAAGTGCGCGGTTCCTATGAAAAGAATCTTTCGGAAGACAGGCGGCTGCTGCGTTACGGGCTGGACACCATGGAGATCATGACCCGTCTTGTGCAGTACCATAACGCCCTTTATCGGAAGGACGGGGAAAAGGCCTCGAAGTTGTGGCGTAGCATTGCAAAACTGGCGGATAAGATGGATTTATACTATATTCCGATCGGATACGATTGGCCGGGACCGGGGTTGGAAAGCATCGATGCACTGACCAGAACGCAGACCCGCACGCTGATCAGCCGGATCAGGAACAACTGGGCTTAATGCGGGATTTCGGTTGTGGCCGGGTGGCAGGTTTTGTTTTCGCAGACGTAATAAGTGGTCTTTCCGTCGACCTCGGGGTAGATGCGGTCGGTTGACAGCCGGAACGCCCAATCGGAAGGGATACGAAGCCCGGCGAGATCAACCGGGGTTTTCAGGCGGCAGACCACTTTTTTCACCGGCAGCAGAGACCAGAGATAAAATGCATTTCCCATCGGATAAGAAGCTGCTTCACCGCTCATGAAGCGGTCTTGTTTTTCGGCTCTTTCCGGCATCTTGTCATCTCCTGTCAGCAGAGCAAGCCGCGATAAATTATACGCCATTACCGAGTTGCCCGAGGGCAACGCGCCGTCCCAGGTCTCCTTGGGGCGGGCGAAAAGCGCTTCGTTGTGCGCGCCGGAGAAGAAAAATCCGTTGTTTTTCCCGTCCCAAAACAAATCCCAAGTCCGGTCCGCCAATTCGGCGGCGCGGTCGAGATAGTGATCGTTGAGCGTCGCCTGATGCATTTGAATCAGAGCGAAAATCAGAAAAGCGTAATCATCCAGAAAGCCGGGGCCGATGCGCCTGCCGTCGGTAGCGCCGGAAAAAAGCGTGCCGTTTTCGGATAAATTTTGCTCGATATATTCAATCGTTTTCTGTGCGGTTTTCTTGTATTCTTCTGATTTCAGAATCCGCGCCGCCATTGCATATGCGGCGGCGGTCAGCGCGTTCCATGCGGTCAGAATCTTGACATCGGTGCGCGGCGCGGGTCGTTTTTTGCGGTATTTATATACGGACTGTAATAATCCGTCGATTTTATCCGGTTCGAGAGAGGATTCCAGCAGGTTCGGGACGCTCTTGCCCTCGAAATTGCCCTCGGGGGAGATGCCGTAGCGGCGGCAAAATTTGATTCCCTCGGCTTCGCCCAAAAGCAGCTTGAGTTCATCCGGCGTGAAGACGTAAAATTTCCCTTCGACGCCCTCGGAATCGGCGTCCTGCGCTGAGAAAAACCCGCCGTCGGGCGCGGCCATTTCATGTTCAAGCCAGTAAAAAATCCGCTCGGCGATATCTCGCCAGAGTTCTTTTCGGGTCTTCTCGAAACCTGTCAGATAGGCCATCGCAAGCAGGGCATTATCGTAGAGCATCTTTTCAAAATGCGGGATCAACCAGCGGCGGTCGGTGGAATAGCGCGAAAAGCCGCCGCCGATGTGGTCGAATATGCCGCCTCGAAACATCGAGTCAAGCGTCTTTTCGGCCATCTCAGGTGCGGTTGCGAGTAAAAACAACAAATTGTGCGGCGTCGGGAATTTCGGCGCACTGCCGAATCCGCCGTATGCCGTATCGAAATTGTTTTCATATTCGGAAACGGCTTTTTCAATCAATGTTTTTGATTTAACGGACCGGTTGACCGTCTTTTGGTCGACCGCTTTGGCAATCTCCTGTCCGTTTTCCGAAAGGGACTCGCGGTCATATTTCCATGCCTTTGAAACGGATTCGAGAATCTGAATAAATGAGTCCTTGGGGAAATAGGTCCCCGCGAAAAAGGGGATTTTGTCCGCGCCCATGAATATGCTCATCGGCCAGCCGCCGTTTCCGGTCATTGCCTGACAGGCGCGCATATAAACCCCGTCGACGTCGGGCCGCTCCTCACGGTCGACTTTGACACTGACGAAAGAGTCATTTAAGATTTCTGCGACCGTCTCGTCTTCAAAGCTCTCGCGTGCCATCACATGGCACCAGTGGCAGGCCGAATAGCCGACGGATAAAAAAATGGGTTTGTCCTCGGCCTTGGCTTTTGCAAATGCTTCTTCGCCCCACGGATACCAGTTCACAGGGTTATGGGCGTGTTCGAGCAGATAGGGGGAAGTTTCGCGGATTAAACGATTCGTTGTTTGCTGACCGAGCATAATGTTTTTCACACTCCGGCAAAAGATACTTTTATCATACCCGCCGGGTATTCGATTATCCTTTTAAAGCCGGCAGGGTCAGAACAAACGAGACTGCAAAGCAGCAAAACGTGAGGATGAATGCGGCTAACATTCCGTATTGCATCAGGGGGTTCACGGAACCCTGCGGTTCGACCAGCTGAGTGACAGTCCTCGCGCCCCAGAGAATGCAGGAGAGCGCGAGCATCACGGCAAGCGCCTGTTTATTCGGCAGTGCATAGAGAAAAACCAAATTAACGGCTCCGAATAAGACGAGACACAGCGAAAAAAGCAGATTGACGGCGCGTACCGCTAGCACCAGTTCGGTTGCCGACGGTATGATATAGCTGTACCACTTGAATGATGACGGCACCGTAAAATGCCAAATGCCGAATCCGACGGTCACGATGCTGCCGAATGTGGTGAAAATTTTAATCAGCAAAATTCAATTCCTCCGATATATTTATTGAAACAATTTCCGTAAAAACGTCACCGAGTCGGCGGCGGCACAGTCGAGGTCTGCAAGCGTTGCGCCTTCGGAGATGTCGCGCCAGATGGAAATATCTTTTCCGACCTGACCGCCCGGCAGTACGAAAGGCTCCATCACGACATTGCCGGTATAGCTGATCTTTTTAAGGGCTTTTCCGATTTCCGACCACGGCATGCGGCCTTTTTCAAACGGCGGTTTGCGGTTGGCTTCGCCGACATGAAAATGACCGAGCAAGTTTCCGGCAAGCTCAATAGCACCGGTAAACGAATCCTCCTCAATGTTCATATGAAACGTATCGAGCATGACCTTGACATTCGGTTTATCGACGGCTTTGACATAGTCGACGGCCTCGCTTGCGGTGTTGAGCAGATAGCCCTCGAAGCGGTTGAGGGCTTCCATATTCAATGTGATGCCGTGGTTTGCCGCCATGTCGGCAAGGCGTTTCATACTCTTGACACTGCGCTCGAAATCGCCGGATTTATCGAGTTCACCCGAAAAGTTGACGGGCCAGTAGGAATACAGCGCACCGCCGATGGAACCGATCCCGGCTTTCTCCATCTTTTGAAACATATCGGCATAAAAAGCAAACGCCTTTTCGACGGCTGCCGTATCTTTCGAGGCGAAGTTGTGCTCGGGGCGAGGGCCGTAGCCGCCGGTCAGGGTGATGCCGTTCGCCTCGGAGACGCGGCGCAGCTCGTCAAAAAAAGAATTGTTTTCAAGATGGAAGTTGCCGCAGGCGACTTCGAGGATGTCAAAACCGAGCCGCTTGACTTTTTCGATATAAGGGACGAAATTACCGCCCCATTCATGCTCCCAGTAGGCATAATAAATTCCGAATTTCATACGTTCCTCCCGTTTGTTTCTCTTAGAATTTTATTTAACGCAGCTTCCGCTTTTTTGACAAAGAAGTCGCTTTGGTCGATCGGCAAGTGCAGAGAAAGCAGTTTTTGTTTCAGCTTTTCGATGGTATCCAAATCACTGTTGTCGGGTTCGGTCTCGATTTCGATGAGTTTGTCCCCGCCGTGAATATCTTTGACAGCCAGTTCAAAGCCGTTTTTTTCATAGACGATGTCGTCCTCGACGATGCGCATGAGTTCCCGATATCCCAGTGCCGAGAGCAGTTTTTTGGCATTTTCTGTATTTAAGATTTCGCAGTTGACTGCGGTCTGGTGTAAAATCTCGCCTGATGAGTTGAATTCTTTGGTTTTATAAGTAAGCCGTCTGGTGATTCGGTTTTTTACGGGATCGCGGATTTCCCGAACCAACACGGATTTGGATAAAATCTCTCTGGCGGTTATGTCCTTTATATTCAAAGCATTAGGAATGAAATAGAAATCATCGAGAGTGAAGCGGTCGGAAGGGGAGAAACCCTTGCTTTCCAACAGCGCATAAAATTCCGGCAGTTCACAAGTGACTTTTACGGTGATCTCGTTGCTCTCCTTGGTACTCATCAGTTTATTTTCCTCCTGCCCGTTATCACATTTATTATAGCGTTTCCGCTATAAAAAGAAAAGGGATTATTGAAATAACAAAAGCCGCCCGCGTGATGAATGCAGGCGGCTTGTATGAATATCGCTTAGCGGTACCGAGATCCTTCGACGGCGCTCGAATTGTTTATTGCCAATCCGGGTATGCTTGCTGCCGGGCTTCGCTCAGGATGACACCGGTTTCGGGTTACCGGTTAAAATTTATTTTTCATCGCCCGCAGAGCGTTCAGGACAGCCAACAGCGCGACGCCCACGTCTGCGAAGACGGCTTCCCACAGATTGGCCACGCCGAGAGCGCCGAGCAGGAGCACGATTCCTTTCACACCGAGCGCAAAAATAATGTTCTGCTTGACGATGGAAAGGGTTTTGCGGGAGATTTTGACGGCCTGCGCGATTTTTTCGGGGTTGTCGTCCATCAACACGACGTCGGCGGCTTCGATGGCGGCGTCGGAACCCAGCGCGCCCATTGCGATGCCGACATCGGCGCGTTTGAGCACCGGCGCATCGTTGATGCCGTCACCGACAAAGGCCAAACTGCCTTTTTTGCTCTTTTCATCCATCAACCGCTCAACTTGGGTGACTTTATCGGCGGGCAGCAGTTCGGCGTGAACCTCATCAAGCCCGAGCTTTTCGGCCACATCTTTGCCGACGGCTTCCCGGTCGCCGGTCAGCATCACGGTTTTTCGGGCACCGAGGTTTTTAAGCGCGGATATCGCCGCTTTGGACTGGGGCTTGATTTCGTCGGCGATCACAATATGTCCCATATATTCGCCGCTGTCGGCGACATGGATGATCGTACCCTGATTTTCGCAGGATTTCCACTGTGCGCCGGCTTGTTCCATCAGCGCGCAGTTTCCGGCATAGATGGTTCTGCCGTCCACGATGGCTTTAATACCCCGCCCGGCGATTTCTTCAACACCGGTGATGCGGTTCTTGTCGATGGCGCGCGCGTAGGCGCTCTTGAGGGAAACCGAGATCGGGTGGTCGGAATAACTCTCGGCCATCGCCGCGATCTCAAGCAATCTCTCCTCCGAGATGATCTCGGGGTGAATGGCCTGCACGGTAAAAACGCCTTTTGTCAGGGTGCCGGTCTTGTCAAAAACGACGGTGTCGATTTTCGAAATCGCCTCGAGATAGTTCGAACCCTTGACCAAAATTCCGCGTTTTGACGCGCCGCCGATGCCGCCGAAGAAAGACAGCGGCACCGAGATGACGAGTGCGCAAGGGCAGGAGATCACAAGGAAAATCAGCGCGCGGCGGATCCAGTCAATCCACTCGCCGGTGATGAGCGAGGGCACGACCGCAAGCAGCAGTGCTGCGATGACGACAATCGGAGTATAGACCCGGGAAAACCGGGTGATAAACTTTTCGCTTCTGGTTTTTCCGCTCTCGGCGTTTTCGACGAGGTTGAGGATTTTTGCGACCGCCGATTCGCCGAAGGTGCCGGTTGTGCGGATATGCAGCAGGCCCGAAAGGTTGACACAGCCGGCGTAGACGCCGTCGCCCTCCCGCACGTCGCGCGGCAGACTCTCACCGGTAAGCGCGGTGGTGTTGAGCGAGGAACTCCCCTCGGTGACAACGCCGTCGATCGGGATTTTTTCGCCGGGCTTGACCACGAGGATTGTGCCGGCTTCGACCGTATCGGGCGCGACTTGTTTCAGCTCGCCGTTTTGTTCGAGGTTCGCATATTCGGGGCGGATGTCCATCAGTTCGCCGATGGACGCGCGGCTTCTGCCGACAGCCAAATCTTGAAAAAATTCACCTACTTGATTAAAGAGCATGACAGCCGCCGCTTCGGGATATTCGCCGATGGCGAACGCTCCTGCGGTGGCGAGGGTCATGAGAAAATTTTCGTCGAAGATCTCACCGTGCAGGATGTTTTTAACCGCTTTCCAGACGATGTCGCAGCCGGAGATCAGATAAGCTGCGATACATAAAATTAACTCAATTGTTTCGGGGAGAGAAAATATAAAAGCGACGCCCAATAAAACAGCGCCGATCATTATTCGTATTAAAACAAATTTCTGTTCTTTTTCCATTGTTTTTATCCTTATGATTTTTTATTCATTTATGTGTTCGAGACCGGTCTCGGCAATATTTTTAACATGGCCGTCCGCGAGAGAATAATACGCTTCTTTGCCGTCCTTGCGGAAACGGATGAGATCTGCTTTTCGCAAAACAGCCAGTTGGTGAGAGACCGCCGATTTGCTCATGCTCAAGATGTTGGCAAGGTCGCAGACGCAGAGCTCGTGTTGGCCGAGCGCCCATAAAATTCTCATGCGCGTGACGTCGCCGAAGACCTTGAAAAAGTCCGCAAGTCGGTCGAATACTGTCGGGTCGAGCATCTGCCGGTTGACTTCGGTCACAATATCGCCGTGGACGGTATTACAGTCACAGATAAACTCATTTTTAGACATAAGTAACTCCTTTCCGTTATAGTGATATATACATTCGGTCAAATGGTTGAATAATTATTCAACCGTAATGACATTATAGTTGAATAGATACTCAATTGTCAAGGGGTTTCTATAAATTTAAATTACAAAGCAATCAGGCAGAAATTTCAATCATAAAAAGATAGCGCAGGGAATTCCTTGCGCCGTTTGTCATTCGATTATGTGTTCTTCATGATGATGCTCTCGATCAGGTCGGCGGCGTTTTCGCAGGCATCCATGCTGTTCTCGAGCGATTCAAAGATCATCATCCAGACAAGGCGCTCATCGGCAGAAGCGGTTTCGCCGAACAATTTGCGAAGAGAGTCGGCATGCAGCTTGTCCCCTTTGTTTTCGAGCGTGTTGATTTCGATGATCAATTCATTGATGGTCTTGGATTTTTTGAAGTTCGGAAATTCGGCAAGCAATTTGCTGAAAGTCGCGCAGCTGCGCGCGATCAGCCCGGTGAATTCAACGGCTTCGGGGCGAAGCGCTTTGACGTTGAACATATAGATGCGGCGCATGACGTCCTCGACGGTGTCGACGACATTGTCCAGTTCCGATGACAACGCTGAAATATCTTCGCGTTCAATCGGCGTGATAAATTCATGGGCCAGATGGCTCGTAAGTTCATGTTTGATCATGTCGGCGGCGTTTTCCAGCTTGTGCATGTTCTCAACATGCTCCGGAATTCTCGAGACCTCGAAGCACTCCATAACCTGATTGAGATAGGAAGCGGCTTCATTCGCTATTTTACCGACCTCACAGAAACATTCAAAATAATTATATTCCTTCTTTTTTCCGAGCATAGCAATATCTTCCTTTCAATTTAAAAAATCAGCATGAACAGTTTGACGGTCAGAAAACTCAAAAGACCGCAGCCCGGGAAAGTCAGAATCCAGGCAGACGACATCTCTTTGACGATTTTCCAGTTGACTGCCGAGAGCCGCCGCGAGGCGCCGACACCCATAATCGCCGTCGTTTTGGTGTGGGTCGTACTGACCGGGATGCCCGTCAGCGTCGACAGCAATAAACAACCCGCCGCGCCTAAATCGGCAGCGAAGCCCTGATAGGTCTCGAGATGGACCATATCGAGACCGACTGATTTGATGATCTTGTATCCGCCGATGGAAGTACCGAGTGCCATGACCGCGGAGCAGAGGATCATCAGCCAGATCGGAATCGCAAAGTTCTTTACTTCGGTCTGGCCGTTGACCAGAAAGATACCGAGCAAAAAGACGCTCATGAACTTTTGGCCGTCCTGCGCGCCGTGCATAAACGCCATTGCCGCGCCCCCGGCCACCTGTGCTTTGCCGAAAACCCGGTTCATTTTGCGCCGGTCATATCTTTTAAAAATAATCTCAATCAGCCGGGCGAATACAAAGCCCGAGGCAAAACCCAAAACCGAGGAGAGCACAAGACCGATGATGACCCGCATCCATTCGGAAAAATTGATGCCGGACAAGCTGCTGTGCAGCGCGATCGCGGCTCCCGAAAGGCCCGCGATGAGCGCGTGGCTCTCGCTGGTCGGGATTCCGAACCACCATGCCGCGGTCGCCCATATGACAATCGCGAACAGAGCCGCGCAAAGGGCGATGGTTGCATCTTTGGTCTCTCCGCCGAAATCGACCATGTTATAAATCGTCATGGCGACTTTGGAGTTGACCATCGTCATGATCAAAACGCCGAGAAAATTGAATACGGCGGCCATCATGATGGCGGCGGGCGCTTTCATCGAACGGGTCGAGACGCAGGTTGCAATTGCGTTCGGCGCGTCCGTCCAGCCGTTGACAAGAATGACGCCCAGCGTAAGCAGGGCGGTGATGAGGAGCAGCGGGTTTGAAATCAGCTGAGAAATGAATTCGCTAAATGAAACGTTCATATGTAAACCTTTCGTTAAAAATTCGCAAAGTTTTACATGACACATTATAACATAATAATACGTTTTTGTATATTTAAAAACCGCAAAAAAACTTTGAAAATTCACGGCGGATTTTGTGGAAACTATACCATATTTTTTTGTGGAAACTTTATTTTTCTCAACTCTTGTAATTCTATTTATTTTGATATATGATAAGGTTCGAGAATTTTCGCGGAGGGATCTTTTGTATGGAAAAAATCGCAATGTACACATCAATTTTAATTTCGCTGGTGGCGTTTGCTTTCGCCGCCTGGCTGTACCTTTGGGTAAAACGCCAGCCGTCTGAAAACAAAATCATCGAAAAGAACGGCAATCTGATCAAAGCAGGCGCAAGAACATTTTTGCGCAAAGAATATTTGGTTCTTGCCAAATTTGCCGCAGCAGCGGCGGTTTTAATTCTGGTATTCCTTCCGTCGCCCATTTGGAAGGGCAATTATTTAAATAATATCCTGATGACTGTTGCGTACATCATGGGTACCGCTTTCTCCGCCATCGCAGGCAAAATCGGTATTGAAGTCGCAACCATTGCCAACGTCAAATCCGCCGAAGCCGCCAAAACCGGTATCAAAAAATCATTTATGGCCGGTTTCCGCGGCGGCGCCGTTATGGGCATGGCGGTCGTCGGCGCCAGCTTGCTGGGCGTCACAGCGGTCTATCTGATCACCAGGGATGCCACCGTCGTGCTCGGATTCAGCTTCGGCGCGAGCTCTCTGGCGCTGTTCGCAAAAGCCGGCGGCGGTATCTTCACCAAAACCGCCGACATCAGCGCCGACCTCGTCGGTAAAGTCGAACTCGGTATCCCCGAGGACGACCCGCGCAACCCCGCCGTCATCGCAGACAACGTCGGTGACAACGTCGGCGACGTCGCCGGAATGGGCGCTGACCTGTTCGACTCCAACGTCGCGTCGATGGCTGCCTCACTTGTTTTGGCTACCTCACTCGACAAGGGAAACACCACCAACACCGCAATGGTGTTCTGTTTTGCGGCACTCGGTCTTCTCGCCTCGATCATCGGCATTATGACCGCCAGAATCGGGAAAAAAGGAAATCCGACCAGAGCGCTCAACTCCAGTACTTACGTCACAACCGGTATCTTTGTCGTTCTCTCCGCCGCAGCGACCGCGCTCTTCAACTTTAACTGGCGCATTTGGGGCGCCTGTGTCGTCGGTTTGCTCGTCGGCGTCATCATCGGCATCACAACCGACTACTTCACGGACGATTCCAAAAAACCGGTTCATTTCGTGGCGCACGCCAGCGGTTCCGGCCCCGCATTCACGATTCTTTCAGGTATGTCATACGGTTTAATCAGCGTTCTCCCGGCTATGGTCGGTATCGGCGCTTCCGCATTGATTGCCTATAAGCTCTGCGCACCCATCGGAGAGGGCTATGCCATGTTCGGTATTTCAATGGCTGCTCTCGGTATGCTCTCCATCGTCGGAATGATCGTCAGCAACGATGCCTACGGTCCGATCGTCGACAACGCGCGCGGCCTTGCCGAAATGGGCAACCTGGGCGACGACGTCCTTGAGATCACCGATGAACTCGACTCCGCCGGCAATACCGTCAAAGCCGTTACCAAGGGCTTTGCAATCTCGGCCGCCGGTCTCACCGTTATCGCACTGCTCGGCGCGTTCATGGCCGAGGTCAACACCGCCGCCGCGGAACTCGGAATCGTTGCGGAAGGTTCCAAATTAATATCCGGTTTTGACGTCATGGACCCGTTGGTGTTTTTCGGACTGCTTGTCGGCGCGGCGATCCCCGCAGTCTTCTCAGCCATGCTGATGCTCGGCGTTGACCGCAACGCACAGCGCATGGTCGCCGAGATCCACCGCCAGTTTAAAGAAATTCTCGGCCTCAAAGAGGGCAAACCGGGTGTCGAACCCGAATACGACAAGTGCATTTCCATCGCGACTACGGGCGCCATCAAAGAATTGATTCCGGCCGGCCTGATGGCCATCATCGCGACAGTGGTCGTCGGATTTATCGGCGGCGTCACCGCCATCGGCGGTTTCCTGTGCGGCAACATCGTCAGCGGTCTGCTGTTCGCGTTGTTCATGAGCAACTCGGGCGGATTGTGGGATAACTCCAAAAAGTACGTTGAATCCGGCCATGAGGGCGGCAAGGGCTCCGACGCGCATAAAGCTGCCGTCGTCGGCGACACCGTGGGCGATCCGTTCAAAGACACCGCAGGCCCGTCGATCAACACCCAAATCACCGTGGTCTCGCTGGTTTCTTCGTTGCTGGCAGTCCTCTTCCTGCAGCTGTCGATATTCTAAAATGAAAGTGAAAGACCCCGCCGGTTTCGGCGGGGTCTTTTTGTTTTAAATAATATTACCGATCAGACAGAGATTCGATAGTAATTTAAATATCCGTCAAGACGGGAAAGGTCGGGACGGAAGGGCGCCATCACGATCAAATCGCCGGTCGATTCGTCCTCGCAGGCCCAGTGGTTTGAAAAGTCGACGGGGAGTGTATCGGTGTCGTCCATATCGTCGGGTTTGGTGTCGATGACAAATACCGAGTCCTTTTTGACTGTGAGTGTATTTTGGTCGATCTCGGCAACGCATAAGGGATAACGGGGCAGGTTGCCGCGCGGGTTTTTATCGTTGATCACACCGACGAAAAAAAGTTTCCCATTGCTGTGTGAGACCAGTTTGGTAGAGCAGGATGAGGAGAACATGATCTCACCGGTATCATAAAGCACCGGTTTGGATTCGCTCCAGCGCATACCGCCGTCTTTTGAAACGCAATAGAATTTGCAGCCGATGATGTCGTCAGAGCGGGTGTAGTTGCTGCCCCGGCAGAGCATATAAATATCGCCGTTCGGCAGTTCGGCAAGCGACGGTTCATAAAGTCCGCGCGTCGTGATTTCAAAAGGCAGGCCGGTCCAGTCGCCGAAAGTCCAGTCGAAGCGGTTGGTTTTCGGATTCCAACGGCCCTTCATCGCTCCGGCCTCCAGAAAGCCCATGCCGGTCGGTCCTGCGTTCACCGCGCCTTCGGGGATTTGACGCTGCATCCCCAAAAGAATGCTGCCGTCGGAAAGCGCGGCGACTTTGGAGACCACCGTTGTCGCCATATTCCGGCCGAACGTCACGCCCTTCATAAAGTGTGTTTCGTCATAAGCGCCGTCTTCGTCCGAGCCGTTTTGAACCATGAACTGTTTATCCGACCAGGTATGCCCGCAGTCATCCGAAATCCGGTAATAGGGCTTACGATATCTCCAGGTGCTGTCCAATTCATCGTTGTCCCAATAGACCTCGTTGCCGAAGTAAAAAACGGTCCCTGTTTCGGGGTCGGCGTACATCCCGCCGTAACCGTCGCGGCGCATGCCGCCGTCATAGGCCTCGCAGTGCTCGAATTTACCTTGCTTTTGCCAGGTCTCGCCGTTGTCAAAAGAACGCCAGAGCACCGAATAGATGACGCCGTCGGATTTTTCCATGCAGTCGGCGGCAAGCAGCAGCGTACCGTCGGTGCAGGTCACGGTCGACGGCCCGAGCCAGAAGCCCTCCCGTTCGTTGAGGAATGCAGATTTTTTTGTTTTTAAAAACATATTGATCACCTTTCAATATTTATTGTTTAGAACGACCACCCCGTCATGAACATTTCAGATGTTCAAGCCACCCCTCCCCGGAGAGGAATTTTACGCGCTTAACGGGTCGTAAATCCGCACGGCGGGAACAGGGATGCCGACCCCGACGGTTAACTCTGAAGGCGGACGATGTCGCTGACGCGCAGCAGGCCATCGTAGAATTTGAGGTTTTTGACGGAACTGCCGATTTCGAGTTCCGGTTTGCCGTTAACGTCCTGCGTGAAAGGATTAAATCTGCCGAAGCCGAACATGCGCTCTTCGGCCGTACAAAGCTGGCCGTCGATGACAAACTCAATCACATGCGGGCCGCCGTCGATGATGATTGCGGCATCGTGGGTAGTATTCGGCTTTAAAATGCCCTTTTCGCTGTCGAAGCGGGAGATGCAGTGCCCGTCGCCGAGCGTGAATTCGATGCGGGTCGTTTCGCTGTTATAAACCGCTTTCAGGCCTCTGCCGTTTTCATCCATGTTCGAAAAAAGCAGTTCGTCTTTTTCGGGGACTTTGAAATTAAACCGGAGCGCAAAGGAGACCTCATTGTTTTGGGTGCCGAACCCGCTCACAAATTGTGTCCGCTCGGATAAAGGTTTAATCTGCGGCAGAGACTTTTCGGCCGGTATTCCGGTATCAGTCGGGCAGCCGTCTTCGAACTGCGCCCAGAGGCCTTCGATCAACGATTTGTTTACTTCGTGCAAGCGGGCGAAATATTTCTGGGTCTCGGAGACGTAATATTCGCTCTCATTTTTGCCCTCAAGCGGAACATCTTCGATCAGATCGGGATAACTGATGAGCGAGTGGATATCGTCATCGTAGAGCAAGATTTCGGGCTGAGAGAATTTGAGACGCATGCCGTCCTCGGCTTTATACTCAATTGCGCCCGAAATCCAGACCGGGTTGCGGTTGGTGTAGCCGTCATAACGGTTATTGTGAAACCAATAAAGATATTTGCCGTTTTTGCACTTCCAGATAAAATTCGCCGCGCGCGGATTATTCATGAATCTGCCGTCGGCATATCGCATGCGCTCGGGTTCGGTGAAGGTGTGTCCTCCGTCATGGCTATAGGCGCAGTAGGGATAGGACGAGACGGTGCGAAACACGGTAAAAATCGTACCGTCGGAGAGCACGACATAACTGTGTTCCTCGGAGACATGGCTGAGCTCACGCGGGGTTCGGATGCCGATATCGCCGTCGGGCAGGGTCTCCCAGGTCAGTTTTTCGGGGTCTTTTTCGGTCTCGAGATTTTCGCAGCGGAGCAGAACGCCTTCGGTGTTCGTGAAGGCCTGAACCCCGTTGCGTCCGATTTTATAGAGGGGGACATAGACAGCTTGTGTGAGCGTGAACGGCTTGCCGACATTCCAAAATAACAGGATATCGCCGCCGTAGTGGTTGGCGTAATCCACCGCAAACTTGCGGACGGGGATTTCGTGATATTGCTGTGACCAGGTTTTGCCGAAGTCGTCGCTGTATTTGAAAACGAAAGCCCCCTGCGAGTCGGCGCGCGCCCATTTTCCGCCGGTGAATGGCGGGTCGTCGGCAAGCACATAGCGCAGGTTGTCTTTATTATAATTATAAAAACAATAGACCCGGCCGTAGGAAGTCAGATGTAAAACGGCATAGGACGATTCGGGATTTTCGTTGCTTTCGACATCCGCAATCTCGACCCAGGTCCTGCCCCGGTCATAGCTGCGGGCGCTGACGACGTGCTGGCCTTTTTGTCCCTCGTCGCCCTTGCCGGTCGTGATGCACATCAGCCACGCGCCGTCGGGCATTTTGAGCAAATAGGGCTGGTCGCTGTAGCCCTCGCTGGGCATTTCAAAACCCGTTTTGATGTTGCGCGAATCCATATTGCGCCTCCGTTTGCGTTTATTACGGATTATTGTAACAGACACGGGAAGTGAAAGCAAGCGAAAAACGGAACAGCAGCAAACGAAACGCATGAAGAATCGGAATACGGGTCGCGAAAGACTTGCCATTCGGCGACAGCGGGATTATAATGGATTTCAAATTTTACTTTACGAAAAGGACGTTTGCAATGTCGATACTCAAAAAAGGCGGTATGGTTCCGAATCATCTCAGGATTTTGTTCTTAGGCGACAGCATCACCGACGACGGCCGGTATATCGCGCACATCGATTACTACATAAAAAAGCACCTGCCCAATCATTCTGTAGAATTAATCAATTTGGGTTTAAACAGCGAGACCGCTTCCGGCCTTTCCGAACCGGATCACCCGTTTCCGCGCCCCTGTATCTTTGACCGTATCGACCGCGCGCTGGAGATGGCGAAACCCGACTGGGTTACCGTCTGTTACGGCATCAACGACGGCATCTATTACCCCTATTCCGAGGAGCGGATGGGGGCATATCAGAAGGGCATCCTCAATTTGATCGGAAAAATCAAGGCCCGCGGCGCCAAGGCCGTTGTGATGACGCCGCCGATTTTGGATACCGTCTCTTTCGGCGGGCCGATGCTCGATGAAAACGCCGAAAAATTCAGCTGGGCGCAGGCTTATCGCGGTTATAACGACGTGATGAAAAAATACGCCGACTGGGTACTGTCCGACCTGCGCGGCGTCGCCGACCGGGTCGTCAACATCTACGGCCCGATGACCGCCGAATACACCGCGAGGCGCAAAAACGATCCGGCGTTAAAACTCGGCGACGGCATTCACCCCGACCTTTGGGGTCACTGGATTATGGCAAGGTGTCTGTTAGGGGAGCTTTTCCGCCTTTATCCGGAATACGAGCCGGGTTATTTGAAAGAGGAGACCCCCGCATTCGGGCTGGTTTTGAAGCGGCACCGTCTGCTGAGCTCGGCGTGGAAAGAAGCGGTCGGCCATTCCCATCGCGATAAGGCGAAAGATGCCCTGCCGCTCGATGAGGCCAAAGCCGCCGCTGCGGAACTGGACAACGAAATCCTGAAGACAATCGTAAATGAAGAAAACGATGACCGCGTCGACGACTGGAACGGCTGCGTATGCCGCCGCTTCTATTGTAACGGCAGGGTCTGCACTTATATTGAGCCGAAAGAATTTGCCCCCGGCAGGCCGTGGGTCTGGCGCACCGAGTTCCTGCACGCGTTTGAGACCGTCGATGTGGAGCTGGTTCGACGGGGTTGGGCGCTCTGTTATTACCGGGTCAGCAATCTTTTCGGCTGCCCGGAGAGCGTAGAGCTGATGAAAATCTTTCACGATGAGATGGTCAGCCGGTTCGGATTATCGAAAACCACAGTGCCGTTCGGGTTCAGCAGGGGCGGGTTATACGCGGTCAACTATGCCGCCGCCTATCCTAAAGACGTCGAAGCTCTCTATATCGACGCGCCGGTGCTGGATATTCGGAGCTGGCCGGGCGGACTCGGCATCGGTGACGGTTCGCCGTTTGAGTTTAAGGACTGCCTAGACGTTTACGGCCTCAACGAGACGAGCGTCAGACAGTATAAGGAAAACCCGCTCGACAAGGCGGAAGCGCTGGCTAAAGCGGGAATTCCGGTTGCGCTGGTCGCGGGCGACGCGGATACGACGGTGCCCTATACCGAGAACGGCAAGCTCTTCGACGAGAAATACCGCCGCGCGGGCGGGAAAATCCTGACCATTGTCAAGCCGGGCTGCGGACATCATCCGCACAGTTTGGAAGACCCCACGCCGGTGGTGGAGTTTTTGCTTGAAGCAACCGGAAGAAAGCATTGATAAGATTAAGAAACAGCGCACCGCATCAAACCGGTGCGCTGCTCTTTTATTTTCTTTACGGTATCCGTTGAATGGCTTTTGCGGGTATGTTATAATCGGGGAAACATTCGGAAAAGGTTGGTGCTTTTTATATGAAGTGGTGGGAAGACGAACCGTTGATCATCTCGGCGGTGCAGTGCAATTACGGCGCGGACGACGACTGGGTATTCGATGAATATGTTTCGAAATCGGGATTCAACACCGAGCAGCTTTTACACCTGTTCGCCGAGGGCAGTATCTCGTTTTACGACGAACAAAAACACGGCAAAAAGCTGGACGCCTATCTCAAAAAAGCCCATGAAAAAGGCATTCGGGAAATTGTCTATTATAACACCCATTGCCTGACCCGGGACATGATGGCCAAACACCCGGAATGGATGGAGCTGCAAAAAGACGGAGGGCCGATATTGGCCTATAGTATCTATTCACTTTGCTGTGTCAACGGCCCCTGGTTTGATGAATTCGCGAAAAACATCACGGCGCTGTGCCGGCACGATGTTGACGGACTGTTTTTGGACGGGCCGCTCATGCGTGACGACGGCTGTTATTGCCCGGTCTGTCAGAAGATGTTTCAAGAAAAATTCGGCAAGTCCGTCTATGAGGGGACTCATCTCGAGCGCCAGCAGATGCGTATCGATTCGGTGACCGAATATGTGAAAAAGACCCATGATATCGTCAAATCGATCAATCCGAACATCTTGTTATATTTGAACAACTCCGCGCTGCGGGCCGATGTCACCGGCAGCAACAGCCGAAAAATCGAGCCGTATCTCGATATGCTCGGAGCCGAGGGCGGGTTTATCCGTGCCGACGCAACCACTTCGCTATGGTCGGTCAGTTCCAAGGCCAAGCACCTTGAAACCATGGCGCGCGGCAAGCCGATTGTCACTTTCGTAAACGGTAACCATTCGGGCATCACCTATTATATGCACACGCCCGCCGAGACCACGGCGCTGTATGCCCAGTCGTATGCAAACGGCGCGAATGTTTGGTACGGCATCCACGGCGACATCGAGCGAAACGCCTTTTCGCCCGGCAGTATGGCCTCGAAAAAGTTCAACGAGTTTATCAATGCGCATAAAGATATTTATCAAAAATCCGAGTGCGCATGCGAAATTGCTTTGATGTGGTCGCAGGACACCGCGAACAATTATTCCTCGAGCGTCGAACAGAGCGACTTCACAAACGCCAAAACCGCCGGATTCAAACAGCGCGGCGACCATCATGCGGAGTTGCTGAGCTTCTTCGATATGCTGACGCGGGCGCACATCCAGTTTGACGTGATTGACGAGGTCAAGGCCAAAGAGGATTTGAGCAAATATAAACTTGTGATTTTGCCAGACTGCGCCTGCATGGACGACGAGACCGCAACAGCATTGACCGCTTTTGTCAAAGACGGCGGGGATTTGATCTCCACGTTTGACACGGGATTTTACAATGCCGACGGGAGTTATGCCAAAGCGCCGAAACTCGCAGCGGTTCAGGGAATTTCGGAAGTCAAAGGCGTCGTCTCGGCGGAGATGCTCGGCATGGCCTATCAAAAGCCGGGTGACTCCCCGATTTTCAAAGACGTCAACCAAAGACAGATGCCGTTCCCCCGGCTGTCGATGCGCTGTGAATATGTCGAAGACGCAAAAACCCTCTCGACCGCGCTTGAACTGATGTCAAGCGTTTATACCGCGCTGCCCAAGGCCGGATATCCCGGCATTGTCGAGCATGTGTACGGCAAGGGCAGAAGCATTTATGTATCCGGAGCACTTGGGCTCGCCTATGCCGAGCGCGCGCTGCCCGATTACGCCAAAATCATCAGAAATATCGCGAAACGAGCCGCAAAACCGATACTCGAGACCGACGCGCCGAGATCGGTCGAAACGGTGCTTCGCAATCAAAACGGACGATATATCCTGCACATGGTCAACCTGACCGGCGAGATGATCCGACCCACCACGCAGATTTTGCCGCTCTCCGACATCAAAGTGACCCTCAGAGTAAAAGATGTCAAGAGCGTTAAGACCTTGCGCGGCGGGAAATTACAGGGACTTGAGATCGGCGACAAAAAGACCTCATTTACACTGACTAAACTGGCAGATTACGAGGTCGTGGTTTTTGAATTGAAAAAATGATTGTACTCGATCGGAAATCTTGGTATAATCATCAATAATTAAATAGCGTTTTAAGCGGGAGAAAGGAGTTCGAATGAATAATTTTTCGAACCCGGAGTTTGACCCGTTTGGCTGAACCAAATGGGGTCAAACATCCCTAAAACAATAAAAGAAAGGGTATCATTATGGCTTTTATCGCATCGAAAAAACTCCAGGAGGAGCGCAAAAAGGCGTTTAACAAACGCTATGTTCCGATTATTTTAAAACTGCTGCCGAAAGGTGTTCGGACTGCCTACAGTTATGAAGACGACCAGCCGGAGGTTCGCTCCTGGGGTTGGAACGCGCTGGTGCTGTTTGAGGAGGGCTATTATAAAGAAGCCAACCACATTATCCGGACTTCGCCGTATCATCACTGCGAATTTATGCCGATGCAGCTGACAGAAATGCTCGTACGCTACGGCGACAAATTCGATGACGACACTCGAGTGATTGCCGAGAACTATATTAAAAGCGAACTGGATTACGCGGCGAATCCCCGGGTTCATGCCTCCATGTATAATGACAACTTCGGCAACATGGCAACTTTTACGCTGATTGTGGCCGGAGAGCTCTTTAACCTGCCCAAATATGCCGAAATCGGAAAAGACAAACTCGATCAGGCGTGCGACTTGTTTAGGCGCTGCGGCACCATTATGGAATACGGCAGCCCGGTGTATACGCCTCTCGACTTGTTTGTTTACGCGCAGATGGCGAATTATATCAAAGATCCGGAATACCGGGCAAAGGCCCTGCAGTGCGAAGAGCGGATGTGGCTCGAGGTTGTGACGCATTACCACGCGCCGACGGGGCATCTGGCGGGACCGTATTCGCGTTCGTATAACTGCGAAACCGTGGGGCATCCCACCAGCATCGCCGCGCTCTGGTATAAGGTGTTCGGCGACAAAGCGTTTTTAAACGTGATGAATTACGGCTTTGAACTGATTGATAAGCAGGTGATTCATATCTCTGCCAACGGGCTTCAGCTGCCCAACGCCGCATGGTTCATCAACACCACCTTCCACTTCCCGCGTTGGATGGAAAAAATCATGTTTGAAAAGGTCTATCCATATCACGCCGAATTCGCGGTTGAGTGCATCCCCGCGGACGCGCTCGCCTACAATGTCGAAAACGAACCGCTCTGCGCTTTCGGCGGGCATCGTTCGACCACCACCACCTATATGACGCCCGAATATTCACTCGGAACCGCGATGAATCAATATCACAGCGGCTCCGGTTCCGAGTCGTTCTATGTGACCTACAAAAACTGCGAAGCCGCGAAAAAGCTCGAGGACGTCGGCGTCATCTACAGCAAATACACCTTCAACGACAAGCAGCCGCAGCAGGAAAACGTCTATGCCTATTACGGCAAAATGGGCAAAGAGGGCTTCCGCGACGAAGGCCGCAAATTCGGGATCCAATATGAAAACACCTCACTGATGGTCTATAAACCGCTGCAACTCGAGCGCAGGCACGTGAAAAGCGCCAAACTGACGGTCTTTATCCCGGCTTATTTTTACGACGGTTTCGAGATTTTGGCGGGCGGGAAAAAAGTCAAAACGCTGCCGTATTCCTCGGTGGAACCGGTCACCGTCTGTGTCAAGGCGTATAAATCGATGTTCGCGTTCAAGCCGCTCGTTTTGACCGATTTCGGCAGAGAAGCCGCCGTCAAAATCGAGAAAAAGAGCGACCATATTCAAATTTCGTTTTACAATTATGAGGGACCCGAGCGCGAATTCGGCGATATCGAATTGATTCACGCGCAAAACGGCTTTGTCTGCACCGCCGCGACCGTCGAAGAATACCCTGATTTTGCGGATTTTGCCAATTTCGCCGACAAGGGGAAAATCTCTGACGTGATGGAGCAGTCGGCCAAGATGTTTACCCGCCGGGTCAAATATCAAAACGACGGCGTGGAACTCTATTTCATCTACAACCCGCTGGTCGAGGGCATCGTGACCGCGACGGCGAACAAGAAGCCGTTTTTACGCAATATTCTCAAGGCGGATATGCTCGATTATAAAAAAGTCCCGCTGCTGGAGGATTAATTTTGGCGACCAACCTTGTGCAGCCGGTCAGTCCGGAACAAATTGATCAAATCGTCAATACTTATTTTCCGAATGATCAGATTGAACATCTCGTCCAGTTAAAGGGCGGGATGTTCAATACCACTTTCAAAGTCGAATTATCGGGAAAAAACGCACAGGCGGTCATTCTTCGTATCGGACCGCAGAACCGCGCGCCTCTGCTGCGGTTTGAAGACGACCTGATGACGGGTGAGGTGTATGCCTATGAGCTCTGCCGCCAAAACGGCGCGGATTGTCCCGAGATTTTGGTTTACGACCAAAGCCGCAGATTCGGGGACTTTCTCTTTTTGATTGAAAAGTGCATCGTCGGAAGACCCCTTTCCGAACTCGAAGCCGACGATAAAAAGGCGTTTCACAAACAGGCGGGAGAGCAGGTCAGGCGCATTCACGCGGTGCTAAATGATGCTTTCGGGCGGGTTTCCGAGCTGGTCAAGGGTAAAGGGTTTGCTTCATGGAAGGCGTTTTTATACGACGAGCTGGACGATGTGCTGACCCGTTCGCTTGAAAACGGTGTGTTTGACAAGTCGGAAGCGGAAGAACTCCGGCAAGTTTACCGGCAATGTGAAGCACTGCTGTCCGAGATCAAAACGCCGTATCTGGTTCACGCCGATCTGTGGGACGGCAATTTGCTCGTAGATAAAGAGGCGGGGCGGCTCACGATCATTGACATGGACCGGGCGGTATTCGGCGACGTCGATTTCGAGTTCGCAAGCCCCTGGATCATCGACGAGATGTTTTGCGCGGGCTACGGGATCGACAAAACAGATTTTGAAAAAGATAACAGAAAGCTGCGCCGGATGCTGTATCGCCTGCATTTTGCGGTGTTGGACACCTATATCTGGAAGATCGAATTCAACGACGAAGCGATGTTCCAAAAATGCAGGAACGGCTGCAAAAAGGCGTTGGAGGAATTACAAGGGGCTGTTAGATAGCATTCATTATTCGTTAAACCAAAAAGCCATTATCTTTCCGAGATTCTTCGGCTTCGCTCAGAATGACATAAAAACCCCGTCCCGATGCAGGTCTCGGGACGGGGGTTTTTATCGGGAGCAATCGGATGTTGAGATTTCGGATTATTTATGCAGCAGATCGATATAATCCCTGGCGACTTTGAGGTCCTTGACCGCCTCGTGGGAGTCACAGGGGACGGGTTGTTCGCCGCGGATGAATTTGACGAAATTGAGCGCCTGATTTTTCATTGCGTGGACATGCGGTAATGTCGGCGACCAGGTGATCGGCGGCTTTTTGCCGCTGTCTTCATAGACCGTGACTTTACCCGCGCGGTTCGAGGCCAGCGGAGCGGGCAGTTCGATCTTGATCCAACCGAGTTCGAAGGCGATAAGGTATTCCTCCTGCCAATCGAGCGTGGTCTTGTAGGGGGACATCTCGATAACGGCAGGCACGCCCGAGGCACTTTCGGCTGTCAGCGTCACGCCCGCCCGGTCGGCGTATTTGACCGAATAGTCCTCGCCGAGCAGAAAGCGCAGCGCGTTGACCTGGTGGATATAATAGTTGACGAATACGTCGTATTCGGTGTTATAAGCGGCGTTTGCCCAATAAGTGACGTCCGGTTCTTTTTCCATTGCCGGGTACGGGTCATCGGTGCCGATAAAGCCCTCAAAACCGTTGGCAACCCAGTCGCCGGCCGGCATTGTGACGCGGATATAGCGCAGTTTGCCGAATTCGCCCGAGG
>DAOPZJ010000023.1:32364-39223 GCA_035353335.1 Oscillospiraceae bacterium
TTATCCCAAATTCTCAAACAGATAGAGTCCCTCTTTGCCGGGGGCGACGATGTCTAATCTGCCGTCGCCGTTTGTGTCGGCGATCCACATGTAAATACCCGCGCCCGACGCCTCGCCCGCGTCGCCGAAGTCGATGACATGGCGGACGAAGGTCGATTTGACGATCTTGTAATAATATAACCCGACCGGGTCGTTGTCGCCGAAGTCATGACCGCAGTGGGCGCGGTAGCGTTTGCCGGTGACCAGTTCCAACTCACCGTCATTGTCGAGATCAACCAGCCACAGGTCGTGGTACTGAGCAGCTGCGCCGTCGATGACGTGCTTTTCGAAGCTGCCGTCGGCTTTCTGCTCCAGCCAGAACAGGCCGTAGCCGTGCCCGTTGCCGTAGATGATGTCGCAGATGCCGTCTCCGTTGACATCATAGGCCAAAATCGGCACGCCGGCCGCACAGCCGCAGTCCCAGGCGGGGATGAATTCCCATGGCTCGTACGGCGTGGTCTTTTGTTTTAAATAGCCGTTACTGAGTAAAATTTCGAGTTTGCCGTCGCCGTCGATGTCGCCGACGCCCATGCCGTGGCCCGAGGGTTCGCTTCCGATGATATATTGGACGAGCTGATGGTTTTCGAGTTTATAAAAACACTGCGGCATGCCCGGGGTGTTCGGAACGACTTCGACCGTGCCGCAGTCATCGATGTCATAAAAGCGGGTGGTCTCGATGCTGCCGTATTCGTCGAGCTCGTGTACCGGCCATGGATTTATGCCGTTGTTTTCGCGCCAGCGGATGCGCTTACCCCACCAGCCGCCGGTGATGACGTCGGGTTTACCGTCGCCGTTGACGTCGAGCGGATAATCGGAGAAATCGTCGAAGTATTCATCCGCGGGCATCACGTCACACATAAAGAATTTTTGCGTGAAATCGGGGCCTTTGTACCAATAGCCGCCGCAGACGATGTCGGGAATGCCGTCGCCGTCGGCGTCGAATACCGAAGCCGCTTCAAAAGTCCCTTTGTCGATCAAGCGCTTTTTGAATTTTAACAAGATGATACCACCTTTCATGAGAAAGTTCGAAAATTTGTTTTCGAACTCCGCTTCTTCACATCGATTTCATTATACTCACAGGCGCTGCGATAGAAATGGACAAAAACACAATGCGGATAGAGAAAAACACGGTATTATGCCGCTGTTGATTTGCGCATGCCTGTATGATATATTGATTTTATAGGCGGGAGGTGACTGTTGCGGGGAATCTTTTAAGCATCGGGCGCATGGATGTGCCGACCTATCTGTTCGGCGCGCACAAGCATGATTTTTGGGAAGTGGCCTATTATTGCGACGGCGTCGGAACCAACACCATCGGAGGTGTCGAATGGGCGTTTTCGCCGGGTACGGTCATCTGTCAGCCGCCGGAAATCAACCACGAAGAGCGCGCGGAACAGGGATATAAAAATTATTTTGTCTCGGTGAAAAGCATCGGTGCGCTGTCCGACCGGACCGTGCCGGTGGTATTCTGTGACACGGCGAGCGGCGACTTTTTCAATATTATCCGGCAGCTCTATTATGAATGCCGGATTAATGGGCATGAGCAGATCGCCGCAGCGCTGACCGAGGCGTTTGTCGCCTACATCACGGTGCTTGGGCGCGGGCTTGCCAAGAAAAACCCCTATGTCGAGCAGTTTGAGCACACGCTGGCGGCGAATCTCTCCAATCCCGAATTCAACCTGACCGAGGCCGCGAAAAAACTGCCGTTTTCACTGAACCACTTTCGGGGTTTGTTCGAGCGGCAGACCGGATTGTCGCCCAAGCGGTTTCTGCTGCGCATGCGCATTGAGCAGGCCAAATCGCTGCTCGGCGGCAACTCTCTGCCGGTCGGCGACATCGGGCGTATGTGCGGCTTTTCCGACCCGTATTATTTTTCGCGGATATTTAAAGCCGAAACCGGACTTCCGCCCTCCGAATTTCGATTAAATCGCTAAAAAGGGGTTGCGTTTTCCGAATTCCGGTGATATACTATGTCAAATTAAATATTGTAAAGGCATTGACGGGGAAGAGTAGGCGTTTTTGTTTTGGCACAGAGAGAAGGCGGTTGGTGCGAGCCCTTCGCAAAACGAACGCAGAAAGTAGCCCCCGAGCCGTGAACCGAACGAAAAATCAATTGCGATTGATTTTACAAGTAGGCCTCAACGGATGTTCCAAACGTTAAATTGGAAACGATATCGGATAAAAAACTTTATCCCGTATCGGCAGAGCGCGGAAAGTTTTCTTTCCGAAATCAGGTGGTACCACGAACTTATCAATGTTCGCCCTGAGGCAATTTGCCTCGGGGTGTTTTTATTTTGTTTGGAGGGTTTGATGATGGAGAAGAATTACGACTTTACAATTATGGAAAAGCAGATGCAGGACTTTTGGGCGAAAGAACAGATTTACCGCTTTGACCCGAGAAGCAAAGGTGCGCTCTATTCCATCGACACGCCGCCGCCCACGGTCAGCGGGAGTTTGCACATCGGGCATATCTTTTCGTATACGCAGGCCGAGATGATCGCGCGGTTCCGGCGGATGCAGGGCTACAACGTCTTTTACCCGTTCGGATTCGACGATAACGGCCTGCCGACCGAGCGGCTCGTCGAACGCGATGAGGGGATTGTCGCCAAGGATTTGCCGCGCAGCGAGTTCATTGAAAAATGCCATGTTACGACCGAGAAATACGAAAGGGAGTTCCGCGAACTGTGGCAGTCGCTGGGGTTTTCGGCGGACTGGAACCTGCAATATACGACCATCAGCCCCGAGGTGCGCAAAATCTCGCAGGCGCTGTTTTTGGAACTGGTCAGCATGGGCAAGGCGTACTGCAAAGAGTCGCCGGTGCTTTGGTGCACCGAGTGCAAGACCTCAATCGCGCAGGCCGAACTCGATACCAAAGACATCGATTCGAGTTTCAATTATCTGCCGTTTATCTGCGGCGGCGAAGTGATCGAAGTGGCGACGACCCGCCCGGAAATGCTTTACGGCTGCGTCTGCCTGTTCGTGAACCCGGAGGATAGCCGTTATGCCCGCTTTGTCGGCAAGAACGTCAAAGTGCCGTTGTATGAGTACGAGATTCCGGTGATGACCGATGAAAAAGTCGGCATTGACAAGGGTACGGGCGCGGTGATGTGCGCGACGTTCGGGGACAGCACCGACGCGGAATGGGCGCGGCAATACAATCTCCCTTACCGCAAAGTGATTGCGCCGGACGGATTGATCGATGCAAGCGTGCCGTTCATCGGCGGGCTGAAGATCAAGGCCGCCCGAAAAGAGGTCATCCGGCTGCTCGGCGAAAAAGGGTTATTGCTCAAATCCGAGGAACTCACCCACACGGTCGCCGTTCACGAGCGCTGCGGCACCGAGACCGAAATTTTGCCGTCGCGGCAGTGGTATATCGACGTGCTGTCGGAAAAGGAGCGGTTTTTAAAAGCCGCCGATGAATTGAACTGGTACCCCGCGTCAATGAAGGGGCGCTATGTCGACTGGGTGTCGAATTTAAAATGGGACTGGTGCATCTCGCGGCAGCGCTATTTCGGTATTCCGTTTCCGGTCTGGTACTGCAAGAAATGCGGCAAGCCGGCGTTCGCAACGCCTGATCAGCTGCCTGTCAACCCGCTCGAGACGCCCTATCAAGGCAAATGCGGCTGCGGGTGTGAAGAATTCGTCCCCGAGAGCGCGGTGCTGGATACCTGGGCGACCTCGTCGGTGACGCCGCAGATCAACGAACGCAACGGCATACCTCTTATCCCGATGTCGATGCGGGCGCAGGCGCACGAGATCATCCGCACCTGGACGTTTTACACCATCGTCCGTTCGCTCTATCACACGGGCAAACTGCCTTGGAAAGACGTGATGATCAGCGGATTTGTGCTGGCGAAAAAGGGCGAGAAGTTCAGCAAATCCAAGGCAAACAGCGAATTCGCGCCAGCCAACCTGATTGCGCAGCACTCGGCGGACGCCATGCGGTATTGGGCGGCAAGCGCGAAGCTCGGCACCGACACATTTTTTTCACAGGATGATTTAGCGGAGGCCAAACGGTTCTTAACGAAACTCTGGAACGCGTCGAAATTCGCTATTTCGCACTTACAGGATATCGACCTCACAAAAACCCCGGAGCTGTTGCCGGTCGATAGGTGGATACTGGCGCGTGTCAACGTGACGGTGGAAAAAGCGCGGCAATCTCTGTTTGAATATGAGATCGGTTCGGCTCGGCATGAGATCGACGACCTGTTTTGGAAGGACTTTTGCGACAACTACATCGAAATCGCCAAAGACCGTCTCTATCAGCCCGACCTCCACGGCTGCGATGCGCGCGCAAGCGGGCAGTTTACGCTTTATCACACCCTTTTTTCGATTTTGAAGCTCTATGCGCCGTATATCCCGCACATGACCGAGGTGATTTATCAGGACTTTTTCAGGCGGTATGAGGGCGAAAAGTCGATTCATCTGCTGAAGTGGGAACAGTCCGGAAAAGCCGATGAGACGGTTTTGGCGTTCGGCGAATATCTGAAAAAATCCGTCGCAGAGGTGCGCAAATATAAGTCCGAGCACAATCTCTCGATGCGCACGGAGATTGACGAGATGGCGGTCAGCGCGCCCGAAGCGCTGCTGCCGATGTTCAGGGAGAGCGAAAAGGACTTGCGGTCCTGTTCGAGGGCGGGAAGGATTGTGTATCGGGCGGAATAAACAGAGCGAAGATTTTCGGTAAAAATCCTTGACAGGCAGGAATATGCATGTTATAATGAACCGCTGTTATGACTTTCAGTCAGCGACTACAGCGTCAAACAAAGAGGTGAGACGACATGAAGGAAAAGATTCATCCGAAATACGAAAAGACAACGATCAGATGCGCCTGCGGCGAAGTCATCGAAGTGGGCTCCACCAAGAAGGATATGCGTCTTGATATTTGCTCGAAGTGCCATCCGTTCTATACGGGCAAACAGAAGCTGGTCGACAGCGGCGGACGCGTCGATAAGTTCAACAAGAGATTCAATCTCGAACAGAAGTAATCCATTTAAGCAAAACTTCGCGGTGCTTCGGCGCCGCTTCTGCGGTGCTGTCGCATAAGAGCGCGGTACCGCTTTTTGCTTTATTCGCGCAAGTTTGCGGGTGTGTATGAACAGCTATCTGACCCTGAAAACCGAAGCTGAGGCCGTGTTCGTCGAACAGCGGTCGAAATTCATCGCCGCCGCGCGTCCGGCCGAAACCGCCGGCGAAGCGGAGGCCTTTATTTCGCGCGTCAAACAGCGGCACAAAGACGCCACGCACAACGTCTGGGCTTATTTTATCGACGACGGGAACATGCGCGCGAGCGACGACGGGGAACCGTCGGGGACCGCGGGAACGCCTGTGCTGCAGGTGTTGAAAGCAGGGCGGATTTTCAAAAGCGCCATCGTAGTGACGCGCTATTTCGGAGGAATTCTGCTCGGCGCGGGCGGGCTTGTCAGAACGTACGGCGCGGCCGCGAAACTGGGCACGGAAGCCGCCGGAATCGTGTCGATGACGCTGTGCGCGCGGTTTACGGTCACGGTGGAATACCCTGACGGGGACCGCATCAAAAACGCGCTTCAAAACGGCGGCGCGGTCATCACCGGGACGCAGTATTCTGACAAAGTCGCGTTTGAATATTATCTGCCTGCCGAAAAGGCGGCCGCAATGGCCGGAATACTCGCCGAACTGACTTCGGGGCGCGCTCTCTTGACGCCGTTGGGGACGGAATTTCTTGACATTCCTTGAAAATTTTGTTCATCCGGTGTAAAATACGGGTATACTATACCCAACAAATTTTTGCGGGGAATTTCAATGTATCATATCGTCAAGCGGATTTTGGACTTTCTTGCGGCGCTGATCGCGATTTTGCTGATCTGGCCGTTTTTCTTATTGATCATGGCATTCGTCGCGCTGGATTCGAAAGGCCCTGTATTCTTTGTGCAAAAGCGCGTGAAAAAAGCCAAAAAGCTTTTCAATATCTATAAATTCCGAACCATGCGCATTGACACCCCAAAGAACGTTGCGACCGATCTGCTCGGAGACCCGCAGGTTTATATCACCGGGGTCGGGCGGTTTTTGCGCAAATACAGTTTGGACGAGCTGCCGCAGCTGTTCAATATCCTGCGGGGAGATATGTCGGTGGTCGGGCCGAGGCCGGCGTTATTCAACCAATACGATCTGATCGAGGAGCGCGACAGGGTCGGCGCGAATTCGGTGCGGCCGGGGCTGACCGGCTGGGCGCAGATCAACGGGCGCGACGAATTGACCGATCATCAAAAAGCGGAATATGACGGTGAATATGTGAAAAAGCTGTCCTTCGGGTTTGATTTGAAGTGCTGCCTGCTGTCGGTCAAACGCGTCTTCATGCACGAAGGCGTAAAGCTGTAAGCGTTTTTTGCTTTTAAAATATTGACATCCGAAAATCGGTATGTTATGATGTTAGGGCTGTTCGGAGAGATGTCCGAGTGGTTTAAGGAGCCGGTCTTGAAAACCGGTGACTCGTAAGAGCCGTGAGTTCGAATCTCACTCTCTCCGCCAAAAAGTCGGACTTCGGATTTCCGAATTCGGCGTCCGCATACGGGACTCCCGTACAGATAAGCAACGAAAAAGCGCAATCAGACAATTGAAACCGAAGACCTTTGGCCGTGGAGAAGTACTCAAGTTGGCCGAAGAGGCGCCCCTGCTAAGGGCGTAGGACGGGAAACCGTCGCGAGAGTTCGAATCTCTCCTTCTCCGCCAAAAGCGAAAAGCACCCGAAGGGGTGTTTTTTGTTTTTGGGGGGAATGGGGGGTGAGAACTCTCGCAGCAAGAACGGGGCGGAGATGAAAAATAAGTCACAGTATTGCAACAA
>DAOPZJ010000024.1 GCA_035353335.1 Oscillospiraceae bacterium
GCCAGCACGATCCGCATCAATACAATCACCCTTTCACAGGTTTTATAGATATTTAGCTATAACCAACAGATTCTTCGGTGACGTCATACCGAATATATCCGTATATGCATAGTATATACAGTTAAGGTATCTTTGTCAATAGTTTATTAGTAATTTCCACAAAGACAAATCGCATATTGCTATTTATCAGCTTTATGGTATAATATGGTTATCAATAAGAGTAAAAACTCTGTATCTCACCGGCCTTTGGCTGATTATTACGGAAAGGAACGTTATAATGAATAAACGAATCTCGTTTTGCTTTCTATGTTTGCTCATTATGCCTCTTATAATCGGATGTGTTATTGAACAGAATGTCAGCAGCGACCCGCTCAGTAATGCTGTTACTACAGAGAGTAAACCTTTGTCTTGCGAATCAAAAAGTTCAACGCCAGTTTCTGCACCTTCGCTTCCGGCAGTAAAACATCCTATCAGCCCAAGTCAGCCAAGCCAACCCATTCTGTCAAATGAAATCATGGAATGGCCTAAAACGAGCTTATCTTACACATTTCGCCTATACCCTTTAGATGATGATAACGTCATTATCCGGTACACCTACGAATTGGAAAATGAAACACAGATGCTTCTTGTTAGGTATAATCATAAAACAGGAGAAACCATTCCGGTTTATAACGGGGTATGCAGCGATGCCTCAAATCAAATTGTGAAAGGAATCGGTAATAGTTTCGCTGTCTGTTTCGAATATGGATACATGCTGTTTTCCGATGATAAACTGATTGAAACGATTTCAAATGATTCCATGTACTGGTGTAAAGTTTCAAATGAATTCAAATATTTGATTTATACGGAGAAAGCAGATAATGGATCAGGCGGTTATGTTTTAACAGAACGAGAAAGCGGGAAAGTGTTATATGCCTTTGAAAATCGTATTGACAGTGCGAGTCCTGTGTTTTCCGAAGATGGGCGTCTTGCTATGATTTCACTGAATCATAACAATGTGTGTTTGAATGTTTACGACATCAACACTGAAACATTGAATACTTACTCTATTGACACCGAACTCCCCGAAGAAATTGAATATTGCAAACTGCTGTTTGGAAATGGCAATAATGTGTACTTTGTGTTTGACGATGCGGTTTCTTATATTTACAGTATAAATTTAGCTGACAACACGCTCACTCAGGTGGCGCGTGTTCAAAACACCGCATACGGACACGGGGCCGTAATGAATTTTGTGTTCAACGGGATTGAATACGCCTATGTGAAACCCACCAAACATCCGATGCAGGATTTCTATGTTGTGCGACAAAATGCCCAAACCGGAAACCTGATCAACGAGTTTGACGCGCGCGGTCTCGGCGGTATCTCTGATATTTGCTATATATCCGGTGGGGATTTATTAATCATGTTCGCCGACGGGAAGATTAAAACACTTCAGGCCACAAAGTAGAAACTTGTAAACTTGGCAGTCAAAATACTTTCTTATCTTTTCAAACGAACAGCTACCTAGATAAAAATCTAAAACCCCGTACGTTTTCGTCCGGGGTTTTGTAAACATTTTTATCTAAGCGATATTGTTCTCCTCGTGCTTGCCGAGGAACTGGCTTTTGTATAGGTCGGCGTAGAAGCCGTTTTGCGCCATCAGCTCTTCGTGCGAGCCGGTCTCGATGATGTCGCCGTGGTTCATCACAAGAATGTTGTCGGCGTTGCGGATGGTCGAGAGCCGGTGCGCAATCACGAAGCTGGTCCGACCCTTCATCAGCCGGTGCATGGCCTCCTGGATCAACACTTCGGTGCGGGTATCGACCGACGAGGTCGCCTCGTCCAAAATCAGAATCGCCGGGTCTTTTAATACTGCGCGTGCGATCGTCAATAACTGCCGCTGGCCCTGCGAGATGTTTCCCGCGTCCTCGCGAATAATCGTGTTGTAGCCCTCGGGCAGTGTGCGGATAAAGTGGTCGGCACAGGCGGCTTTCGCGGCGTCGACGATGGCCTTGTGATCGGGGTGATCCGAACCGTAGGCGATATTTTCTTCGATCGTGCCGTTGAACAGCCAGGTATCCTGAAGCACCATGCCGAACAGTCCGCGCAAATCCTCACGATTCATATCGGCGATATTGACGCCGTCGATCGTGATCTTTCCGCCGTTTAACTCATAGAACCGCATCAAGAGATTGACCAGCGTGGTCTTGCCCGCACCGGTCGGCCCGACGACCGCGATGGTCTGACCGGGCTTGACGTCGAGCGAGATACCGTGAATCAGGGTCTTGTCGGGGTCATAACCGAATTGAATCGACTCGAACTCAACCGCGCCCTGGGGTTGAGTCAGTTTCGGCGCATCCGCGGAATCGGGGCTCTGTTCGGGCTGTTCAAGCACTTCGAAGACCCGCTCCGCTGAAGCCATGGTCGACTGCATGATGTTGACAATCTGAGCGGCCTGCGCAATCGGCTGGTTGAACTGGCGCGAGTACTGGATAAATGCCTGGATGCTGCCGATCATGATCGTGCCGTTCGAGGCGATGATGCCGCCCGCGACACAGACCCCGACATAGCAGAGGTTGCCGATAAATCCGACCATCGGCATCATGCTGCCGGATACGAACTGCGCTTTCCAGTTGTTTTGGTACAGTTCATTATTGCTGTGCTCGAATTCTTCGATCGAGGCCTTTTCGTAGTTGTAGGCCTTGACCACGTTGTGGCAGCTGTACATCTCCTCGACGTGGCCGTTGATCTGTCCGAGTGACTTCTGCTGCCCGCGGAAATATTTCTGCGAGCGTTTGGTGATAAAGATCGTGATTCCGAGTGAAATCGGCAGAGACGCCAGTGTGATCAGGGTCATTGTGCCGCTGATGGTCAGCATCATATATAAAATTCCGATGACCATGACGACGGACGAGATGATCTGAGTCAGCGACTGCTGCAGCGATTGGCTGACCGTATCAACGTCGTTGGTCACGCGCGATAAAATGTCACCGTGGGACTGAGAGTCGAAGTATTTGAGCGGCAGCTTGCTCAGTTTGGCGTTGACGTCGCTGCGCATCTTAAAGACGACCTTCTGGGTCACGCCGACCATGATGAACACCTGAATGAATGAGCAGACGGCGGCTGCCAGATAGAGCGCCAAAATTGTGACAGCGGTTTTCCCGAGTTCGGAAAAATCCACTCCGCCTCCGGTCTTGGCGATATTGTCGGTGATTTTATCGTAATACTCCGCTGCAAGCGCCATATTTCCCGCCTCGGAATTATCGCTTTGGGGCATCTTTTGCAGCAGTCCGACTATTTTTTCGAACGACTCTGCTTTTTGGGCGTTGTCTTTGCACTGCGAAAGCGGTGTGATGCCGGACGCCTTCATCGCTGCGGCAAATTGGGGATTGTTCTCGTTCTCGGCCATCATCTCGACGGCCTTTTTAGACATAAAGCCGACCATTAAAGTGTTTGTGGCGTTGCCCAAAATCTTCGGGGTATTCAATGTGAACACCGTCGAAGCAACGGTCAGAATTAAAACAAAGATTAACGCTAAGGAATGTGGTTTTAGGTATTTGACCAGTTTCTTAAAAGTTCCTTTAAAATCTTTGGCTTTTCCGCCCGCTATCATCCCGGGAGGCCCCATACCCGGACCGCGCATCCGCTGCGACTGTTTGAATTCGTTGCCGTAGTTCTTTTCACGTACCGCCATCTCAACCCACCTCCTTTGCCAGCTGCGAGGATGCAATTTCGCGATAAATATCGCAGCTCTTCATCAGTTGCTCATGGGTTCCGATTCCGGCGATCTGACCCTCGTTCAGCACAAGGATCCGGTCAGCATTCATAATGGTATTGATGCGCTGGGCGATCACGATGACCGTCGCGCCGTCCGTATCCTTTTTCAGCGCCTCGCGCAGCATCGCGTCGGTCTTGAAATCGAGCGCGGAGAAACTGTCGTCGAAGATGAAAATCTCGGGCTTCTTTGCAATCGCACGAGCGATCGAGACCCGCTGTTTTTGACCGCCCGAGAGGTTCGTTCCGCTCTGGGTGATCTCGGCGTTCATGCCGTCCTCACGGCCTGTGATAAATTCCTCGGCCTGCGCGGTCTTGGCTGCCGCTTCCGCCTGTTCGTCGGTCACGTCAGGGTTGCCGAATTTGATATTATCCATAATTGTGCCCGTGACAAGCTTGGCGGTCTGCGGCACAAAGCCGATGCGGCTGTGCAGATCGGACTGGTTCATCTCGCGCACATCGACTCCGTCGACCAAAACTTTTCCGCCGCTCACGTCAAAGAAACGCATGAGCAGCCCGCCGATCGTCGACTTGCCCGAACCGGTACCGCCGATGATCGCCACGGTCTCACCGCGGTCGGCGGTAAAACTGATGTTTTCAAGCGTCGGCTGTTCCGCGCCCGGATAGGCAAAAGTTACATTGTCGAAAACGACCGTGCCGGACTTTTCGGGGCTGACAGGCTTTTCGGGGTCTTTGAGAGCACTTTCGCTCTCAAGCACTTCGAGAACGCGTAAACCCGAAGCGGCGGCTCTCGGAAGCATGATAAAGATGAAGCTGAACATCAGGAACGAGAATAGAATCTGAATCGCATATTGGATAAAGGCCATCAAGCCGCCGAGATCCATCTCGCCGGAGTTGATCAGCGGGCCCGCGAACCACACAATGCCGAGCTGCGTCAGACTCATGATCAGCATCATCGTCGGCATCATTGTGCCCATCAGCCGCTGTACCCGCAGCGAGACTTCGTTTAATTCAACATTGGCTTCTTTAAATCGCTCCGCCTGACGGTCATCGCGCCCGAAAGCACGGATCACCCGGACACCCGTGAGTCCCTCTCGCAATACCAGATTCATGTGGTCAAGGCGGACCTGCATCTGTTTAAAATATTTCGTCGCCAGCCGGATGACAATACCGACTACAATTAAAATCACGGGAATCGAAACCGCTAAAATCCAGGTCAGTTTACTGCTCTTTGCGGAACCTTTGATAATGCCGCCGATCATCGTAATCGGCGCTGAGACCATGATGCGAAGCATCATGACCACAAACATGCCGAGCTGCTGGATGTCGTTGGTCGAACGGGTGATCAGCGAGGCAGTCGAAAAACCGTCGAACTGGGCGATTGAAAAGCCCTCGACTTTGTTAAAAACCTTGCTGCGCAGATCACGTGCATAGCCCGTACCGATGCGCGAAGCCAAAAAGCCCGCCAAGACTGCCGCGGCCATACTCCCGAGCGCCACGAGCAGCATCTGCCAGCCGATCTGCCAAATGTAGGGCACGTCTTTTTTCAAAACGCCGTTGTTGATGATATCGCTCATCAGATCGGGCAGCGTCAGATCGGCCATACACTGTCCGAAGATCAAAGCCACCGTCACGACGATCAACCAGGCGTATTTCTTTAAATACCGGAACAGTTTTATCATGGATTGTTTCCCTTTCCGCGTTTCGATCTCTCGAAACATATTTGGATATTGATTATATACTCTCGTGCGATGTTATGCAATCAAATTCATTGCATCCAGTTAAAACGATCAAACCGCCCTCTTTTTGCATAACTATTTGCGATTATTCCGGAATACTTCTATTGTTTTTGCAATCTAAACTGCGGTTTGCGGCAATACAGAGAGCCATCTCTGTCTGAATCATATTATATATCATTCAAATATGTTTTTTCGGTGAAGATTGCGAAAAAAACCGCTTTGTGTTATGATTCTCTTTGCGCTGTTTTGCAGTGAAAAAGCGCGAAATTTTTTAAACTCGGGAAATACACATGAACAATTTGAACAGAGAAAAAATCAAGGGCTCGGCTTTTTTGTTTTTTGCCTCCTTGATCTGGGGCTCGACTTTTGTGGCACAGAGCATGGGAATGGATTATATTGAACCGTTTACCTTCAATGCGGTCCGTTTTTTGCTCGGCGGTCTGGTGCTTTTACCGGTCGCCATATTTTTCCGGCACGAACCCAAGAAAGCTTTTTCTCCGGAGGATTCCGCCCAAAATGCGATAAAACGACGCAACTTAATCCTTGGCGGCGTCATCTGCGGTATTTTGATTTTCGCGGCGACAGGCCTGCAGCAGATCGGGCTTGTCGATATGACCGCAGGCAAAGCGGGCTTCCTGACGGCGTTGTACGTCGTCCTCGTGCCGATGATCGGGCTGTTCTTTAAAAAGAAATCAGGTGTTTTCTTATGGTTCGGCGTGGCTTTTGCGGTTGCGGGTCTGTATTTTTTAAGCGTAACCGAACAATTCTCATTTGAAAAAGGCGATATCCCGCTGCTTATCTGCGCATTGATTTTCTCGTTTCAAATCTTGGCCGTCGATTACTATAGCCCGCTCGTCGATGGAGTCAAACTGTCCTGTCTTCAGTTTTTTGTAGCCGCGGCGCTCTCCGCGGTCACAATGTTCTTTTTCGAAACGCCCGGCCTGACCGCGATTTGGTCAGCCCGCATTCCGCTTTTATATACAGGATTTTTATCCTGCGGCGTCGCCTACACCTTCCAGATACTAGGCCAAAAGACCACGCCCCCGGCTGTGGCCTCGGTCGTTTTCGGCCTGGAATCCGTCTTTGCCGCGGTCTTCGGCTGGTTGATTTTACACGAACAACTCACCGGTCGCGAATTTCTCGGCGCCGGATTGATGCTGGTCGCGGTATTGCTTTCGCAGATCACACCGAAAGCAAAAAGCAAAACAATCGAACAGGACAGCATCATTTAAATTTTAAGGAAGTGCTCTCGTTTTGAAATGGCTCAAGACCAATTGGTCCGGAATTTTATTATGTTTTGCAATCGCAGTACCCGCATGGTTTCTGGGCGAGCTCGTCCCCGTGGTGGGTGGGCCAGTATGCTCGATTCTGATCGGAATGATCCTGGCGCTGTTTATTAAAAACCGGACTAAACTGGTCCCCGGCATCTCGTTTGCTTCCAAAAAGATTTTACAGAGCGCTGTCGTGCTGCTCGGGTTCGGCATGAACCTGTCGGTCATCGCCTCCACAGGCCTTCAGTCGCTTCCGATCATATTATCCACAATCGCAACCTCGTTGATTGTGGCTTTTGCACTATATAAACTGATGAAAGTCCCGACGAAAATCTCGGTTCTGATCGGCGTCGGCTCCTCAATTTGCGGCGGCTCGGCCATCGCAGCCACCGCGCCCGTCATCGACGCCGACGACAGCGAAATTGCCCAATCGATCTCAGTCATCTTCTTATTCAACGTAATCGCCGCGCTCGTCTTCCCGACCTTGGGCGGTTTGCTCGGGCTGTCGAACTACGGATTCGGCCTGTTTGCCGGAACCGCGGTCAACGACACTTCCTCGGTCACCGCCGCGGCCTCGGCATGGGATGCGATTCACAGTTCCAACGCGCTGGATACCGCTGCGATCGTCAAAATGACCCGGACGCTTGCCATCATCCCGATCACCCTTGTGCTTGCATTATGGCGCACCAAAAAAGAGGCCGGTGACAAATCCGAATCCAAATCCAAAGTCAACCTCAAAAAAATTTTCCCCTGGTTCATCCTCTGGTTCGTGTCGGCCTCGGTCATCACCACGGTCTGCACCGCGCTCAGCGTGCCCGGCAATGTTTTTGCACCGCTGAAAACCTTGAGTAAATTCCTGATCGTCACGGCGATGGCAGCCATCGGTCTGAACACCAATCTTGTCAAACTGGTCAAAAGCGGCGGAAAGCCGATTCTCCTCGGTTTCTGCTGTTGGGTCTGCATCGCAGGAGTAAGCTTGCTGATGCAGCATGTTCTCGGCGTTTGGTAAAACGAGCATGAAAAAAGCCGGGTGCGCTGCATTCGGCTTTTTCAATCATTATTTTGCGTCCGGAAACTAATCTTCATTTATTATATTTTCTCGCACCCATAATATCAAACGCACGGTAAATTTGCTCGAGCAGCATAATTCGAAACAACCGGTGCGGAAAAGTCATCTTGGAAAACGACAGTTTCAAATCAGCCGCTGCCTTAACCTCGTCCGAAAGCCCATAAGAACTGCCGATGATAAAATTCAGCGCGTTCACACCGCCCGCCGACAGTTCGGAGATTTTGTGAGCAAGTTCCTCCGAAGTCAACTCTTTGCCCTCGACGCACAGCGCGATGTTATAGCCGTTTTTCGCTTTTTCGAGAATCTTTTTGCCCTCTTCATTTAATTGCTTATCGGCGGGCAGATCATTTTTCGCCGAAAGCTCGACGATCTCCAGCCCGCAGGATGCCGAGAGCCGCTTTTGATATTCCTTCTGCGCGTCACGCAAATAAGATTCTTTTAAACCACCGACACAAATAATTTTAATATTCATAATACATTCAAGTGACGCGCTGCGTCGCGCAAATAAGATTCTTTTAAACTACCGATACAGATAACTTTTATATTCATAAAACCGAAAAATGTCTGGCCGCCGCAAGCGCCGGCGCGACATGCAGACCGAATTCCTCGTCCGGTTCCGCCCCGCATTCACACAATTTTCGGTTCACTGTGTCGAATGCCACGTCGGGCAGATTGTTTTCTCGTGACAAGTGCGCCAGTACGAAGTTCTTTGCGCCGCTATGTAATAAAATCGCCGAGAGTGAGGCGCAGTCCCGATTCGATAAATGCCCTTCCGCGCTTAAAATGCGCATTTTCAGCCAGTATGGATAATTCCCCGCCCGCAAAATATTTTCGTCATGGTTGGATTCAATCACGACGGTTCTGCATCCCGAGAGTGCCTCCGTCACAATATCGTTCCGATGACCGAGATCCGTGCAGACGCCGACGCGGTTTCCGCTCTCGGTCTCGATCACAAATCCGCAGCTGCCCGGGCAGTCGTGAGGCGTCTCGAAAGGTATCACAAAAAACCGACCGACTCCAATGCCTTGTTCGTCAATCGGGCATAACATCGCTTCCGGACCGACGATCTCCTCGAATAACAGGTTGTCGATCGTTTGCGCGGTCGCAAAAATCGGTATCTCCGGAAGTTTTTTTGTAAGCACCCTCAAAGCGCTGATATGGTCTTCGTGCGAATGGGTAACAAAAACCGCCCGAATCCCCCTGACGGGGAAATCGAGCGACTTTAATCCTTCGCAGATGGCTTTGAAATTTCTTCCGGCGTCAATTAAAATCCCGTCATCACAGCTGCCGATGTAGCAACTGTTTCCCGAGCTGCCGGAGAATAAAGTTGAGACGCTGTCCATCAGTTGGCCTTTTTCAACGCTTTCCCGGCTGTAATCGGGATCTGACCGGAAGGCGTTTCTTCCCCGTTTTTATATGCGGAAATCCTCTTGATGTCTGCACCCAGCATCGTGAGTTTTTTCTCTAAAAACTCATAACCGCGCTCGATAAAATGGATGTCCTCAACTTCGGTCGTGCCTTTCGCGACGAGTCCCGCCATCACCATTGCCACTCCCGCGCGCAGATCGGTCGCCCGGACCGTCGCACCGGTCAGATTTTCAACACCCTCAAATACTGCGGTCTTTCCGTCGACTTTGACCATCGCACCCATCCGGGCCAGCTCCTCGGTATATCGAAACCGATTTTCTGTCACGCCTTCGCTGATAACGCTGGTACCCGAAGCGACAGCACATAAAACACCTGCCTGCGGCTGCATATCGGTCGGGAAACCGGGATGCGGCTGTGTCTTGATATTGACGCGCGCAAGGCGTCCCGCGCAGCGCACCCGAAGCCAGTCGTCTCCGGAAATAATTTCCGCGCCCATCTCGGTGAGTTTGGCAGAAATGGATTCAAGATGTTTGGGGATGATATTCTTGATCAGGACGTCGCCGCCGGTCGCCGCGGCAATGGCCATGAAAGTTCCGGCCTCAATTTGGTCCGGGATCACACCGTAGGTAGTGCCGTGCAGATACGGAACGCCGCGGATTTTGATGACGTCGGTGCCCGCGCCGCGGATATCCGCACCCGTTGAGTTCAAAAAGTTGGCTACGTCGACGACGTGGGGTTCTTTCGCCGCATTTTCAATCACCGTCAAACCGTCTGCTTTGGTCGCCGCCAATATGACGTTGATCGTTCCGCCGACCGTGATGTTATCGAAATAGACCGAATTGCCGGCGAGCCGTCCGTTCTTTGCGATGGTTTCAATAAAGCCGTGTTCCACGCTGACGGCCGCACCGAGTGCCTCAAAGCCCTTGATATGCTGATCGATCGGGCGAGACCCGAAATCGCAGCCGCCGGGCATGCAGACCTTAGCCCTGCCGAAACGCCCGAGCAGAGTTCCGATAAAATAATAAGACGCCCGCATGAGTTTTGTGAGTTTATAAGGGATCTCCGCATTTTTGATGCAGGAGGGATCTATCTCAATCGTCTTGGCGTCGATGTGGGTAATCTTCGCCCCGAGCTTTTCATAAATCTGCATGAAGACATCGACGTCTCCGATTTGCGAAAGATTCTCGATACGGCACGGCTCATCGCACAGCGATACCGCCGCTAAAATCGCGACCGATGCGTTTTTGTTACCGCTGATTTCGACTTCGCCCGACAGACGTCTACAGCCGTTGATAACAAATTTGTCCATTCTGTTACCTTCCCGTGTTGATTTTTCAAGACGCAGACGGTGGGCTACCGTGTTTACAAACGGAGATAAAGCCGTCCGCGCTGCACATACGAATTTATAATACCACATTTCCATAAAAATCGCAAATATTTAAGAAATTTTTTACCGCGGCCTTTTGCGGAGCAGTACTATCATTTTGCCCCGTTTTTCAGTTTCACAATCAGCTTTTGAATTGACAAAACGCACCGGCAATGGTAAGATATTTTTTGCTTTCCGAAATCGGAAAGCCGGAATTTCAATAAGATTGGCTCTGAGTTTTATTTTTCGCGAAAAAGAATTTTTTATATTTCTTTTACATATGAAAGGGAGAAATAACCATGGAAAACACGCAAAAAACAAAAATCGCCGTCGTCGGCTGCGGCGGCGTCTGCCGCTGGGGTCATATGCCCGCATATAAAGCGATGAAAAACGCCGAAATCGTCGCCGTCTGCGATATCAAGCCCGAAAAAGCCGAAGCCATCGCCAATGAATATAATATCCCCAAAACCTATACCGATTACAAAGAGATGCTCGCCGCCGAAAAGCCGGACGCGGTCGATCTGTGCGTGCCGAATTACCTGCATTCGATCATCGCCGTTTACGCGCTGGAACACGGCTTTCACGTCTTTTCCGAAAAGCCCGACGCGGTCTCGGTCGAAGAAGTTTTAAAGATGCAGGCTGCCGCCGAAAAGAGCGGCAAAACCCTGATGGTCATGCGCAACAACCGCTACCGCCCGACCGCGGTGTTTGCGAAAAAGTATATTGCCGACGGCAAGATGGGTGAAATCTATGCCGCCCGCTGCGGTTGGCAGCGCCGCCGCGGCATCCCCGGCAAAGGCGGCTGGTTCACGACCAAAGCCCAGTCCGGCGGCGGACCGTTAATCGACCTCGGCGTGCATATGATCGACCTTGCGATCTGGCTAATGGGCAATCCTGTGCCGGTCGCGGTCTCCGGCTGCACTTACAGCAAGTTTTCAAACCTCGGCGACATCTCCGACTCCGTGCACTCGATGTTCGGCGAGACCAAAAAAGACGGGATTTTCGACGTCGAAGACCTCGCGATGGGCTTCATCAAATTCGATAACGGCGCCTGCATGCAGCTTGAATTTTCCTGGGCGTCCAATGTCGCAAAAGAGCGCAACTTCGTCGAACTGCGCGGCACCAAAGCGGGCTGCGAACTCTCGAGCGACAACGGACTGCACATCTACACCGAAGAATACGGCCAGACCGCCGATTACGATCCGCAGATCAACGATGAAAAAGGCATCCCGCAGCATGAAGGCAATCTGCGCCATTTCGTCGATGTGATTCAAAAAGGCGTCAAACCGGACTTTATCCCGCAGCAGGGCGTCAACATGATCAAAATCCTCGAGGCCATCTACAAATCCGCCGAAACCGGTAAAGAGGTTATTCTGTAAATTTATAACCTGCAAATAAAAAACTCCCCGCTCGGGGAGTTTTTTGTCATTGTAAAGAACGGTCTTGACCGTCCGTTCATCCTTTAAAACGCAGGGGCGAACAGTGTTCGCACGCTTTAAAAGTAAAAAAGGCCTGCTGAATATGTCACTTTACATTTTCAACTTTTAAACTTTACACTCAGAATCAATCAGTTTCGTCCTGACCTTATGCAGCTTCACGTCGGTATTGTTGGTGTTGACAAACAGCTCAAAGTCCTCTCCCAGCCAGTTGTGCGGTTCATCGGGTTCATGCCCCGCAAGCGAAAAATACGGCATGCTCAGTTCGGTGTGTTCCTCGACACAGCGGACGGGTTCGCTCCAATCGACCAGATTATCGCTGTAGCAAACCTGTAAGGTCGGGCCGGTGCCCCAGTAAATACGGTTATAGGTCGTCATCAGATAACGCCCCAACGGCTTGCTGTAAGCGACGCAGGGTTCCGCTCCGCCGGTCATAATCGCGGTCTCCGCTCCCCCGTTCCCCGGTGTGCAAAATGAACCGTTGTAATATTTTTTAAACCCGCCGAGTTCCCCGGTTTCGTCGACATCGGCTTTCGCCGCATAAATTTCATCCACGACACTCCGGTCATTCATATTATACCGGAGCATCGAATAAAAACAGTATAACGTTTTTTCGTCAGGTTGATAAAAAACCGACAAATCCCCAGCGCCCAGATTGATTACGCCCGCTTTTTGCCCGCCCCCGGTAATCCCGTCCGGGCGGTAAACTTCCGTATAGCAGGGCTCCGCTGCCGTGATCGCCCATTTGTGAAATGCCCAGGTACGCCCCTCGTCGTCGGAAGAGATCAGACCGATATGCCGAAAATCCGGCTCTCCTTCCTCCTGCCCAAAAGCGGTGTAACCCGTTTTCCCCGCGCCCCATCCGGTCTCGTTATGCACGAGCGCATAAAACCGCCCCGGATATTTGGTCGCCGTCTTCGGCACAATCCAAAGCCCCGTCGCCCAGATCTCGCCGCGTGCAAGAGGTCCGTCGGGATATCTGCCCGATTCACCACCGAACGCCTCTCCGGCAGCGCCAGTTTTAATAAGCAGCTGTGCGTCATAGAGCTTTTTCAAATCATCGGCGTTTTTACCCCGAAACACGCCGATTTTGCCGTATCCGCAATGCCCCGCCGTCGCCCAGAGATAACCCTCGTCATCGCGGCAGAGCCCGAGCACGCAGTCCTGATGAATGTCATTTGCGGTATTGATCTCGGTATTCGTTGCAGGGCCGATATTCCAACTTATTTTCTTCATCTATCTTTACCTTTTTCCTTTATTAAAAGTGCAATTATCTGAAATCGCAGGGCGTGGATAAAGAATTTTTAGTTTTCTTTATCCGCGCCCCTATTTTTTCACTGTTAGTCAGATTAAATTGTTACCTTGGTCAATCTCCTGCAGCACTCCGCATACAGTCCGGCCGTTTTTTCAATGATGTTTTGCGGCAAACTCGGTGCCGGTGTCACGCCATCCAGTTTGTTTTGAATCAGCCAGTCCCGGACAAATTGCTTATCGAATGACTTCGGGGATTCGCCGGTGCGATACGCGGAGGCATCCCAGAACCGGCTGGAGTCGGGCGTGAAAATCTCATCCGCCAAAACCAAGTTTCCCGCTTGATCCAGGCCGAATTCGAATTTTGTGTCCGCGATGATAATTCCTTGCTTGATCGAATAATCGAAGCACTTTTCATATAACCGCAGCGAGACATTGCAGATTCTGTCGGCCATCTCTTTTCCGATCTCCGCCGTCAGCTGTTCCAATGTGATGTTGATGTCGTGCCCTTCGCTGCTTTTGGCAGATGGTGTGATGATCGGCTTGTCCAGTTTTTCAGCCAGTTGATGTGTACCGGTGAATTTTATTCCGCAAAATTCCTCTCCCGACTCATACGCTTTCCACATGCTCCCGAACAGGTATCCCCGCACGATAATTTCAAACGGCAGCATCTTGAGCTTCTTTACTCTGATCGTTCTGTCTTTAAACTCCTCATGCTGAAAGGGTGCGGGCAATTTTTGAATTTCAGTCGCCGCGAGATGATTTTCGATAATATCTTTCGTGAAATCGAACCAGAAGTTCGAGATCAGATTCAGCGCAATCCCTTTCTTCGGGATTTGGCTGTTCAAGATCACATCGAATGAAGAAATCCGATCTGTAGTGACGATGACAAGCTCATCATTTCCGATATCAAAGACCTCGCGGACTTTGCCGGACACAATTTTCGGATATGGGATCTGATTATAATCGTTCATATTGTTCCTTTCCATAAGGCGCCGTCCTATTTTTCCGCTTTTTCGCTTATCCCTGCGGGTTGATCGTGTAGTTCGGTGCTTCCTTGGTGATATAGATGTCGTGCGGATGGCTTTCTTTGAGTCCCGCGTTGGTGATAGTCATAAAGCGGGCGTTGGTCTGCAGTTCGGTGATGTCGTGGCAGCCGCAATAGCCCATGCCGGAGCGCAGACCGCCGAGCAGCTGGAATACCGTGTCCGAGATCGTTCCCTTATAAGGCACCCTGCCTTCGACGCCTTCGGGAACCAGTTTTTTGCTGCCGGTCTGGAAGTAACGATCTTTGCTTCCTTTTTCCATCGCCGCCATGCTGCCCATTCCGCGATACACTTTAAAACTGCGGCCCTGATAAATTTCCATTTCACCCGGGGCTTCCTCGCAACCGGCTAACAGCGAGCCGAGCATGACCGCGTTCGCACCCGCCGCGAGCGCCTTGACGATGTCGCCCGAATATTTGATGCCGCCGTCGGCGATCACCGGGACTTTACTTCCCGCAGCCGCACATGCCGCGTCATAAATCGCCGTGATCTGCGGAACGCCGATGCCTGCGACCACGCGGGTCGTGCAGATCGAACCGGGGCCCATGCCGACCTTGATGGCATCTGCGCCCGCATCGATCAGGGCTTTTGCGGCTTCTCCGGTCGCGATGTTGCCGACGATGACCTGCGCTTTGGCATAATGTTTTTTAATGTTTTTCAAACAAGCGATAATATTTTTGCTGTGGCCGTGCGCCGAGTCGAGCACCAGCGCGTCCGCGCCGGCCTCGAGCAGAGCGGCTGTCCTGTCGAGCACATCGTCGGTAACACCGATTGCCGCACCGCACAGCAAACGGCCTTTGTTATCGCGTGCGGAATTCGGATACCGGGTCGCCTTTTCGATGTCCTTGATCGTGATCAGGCCTCTCAGTTCGCCCTTATCGTTGACAAGCGGCAGTTTTTCGACCTTGTATTTCTGCAAAATCGCCTTGGCCTGTTCCAAGCTCGTGCCGACCGGCGCAGTGATCAGCCGGTCTCCGGGCGTCATCACGTCGCGGATTCGGCAGTCGAAGTCGGATAAAAACCGCAGGTCGCGGTTGGTAATCAATCCTACAAGTTTTCCGTTTTCGCAGATCGGCACACCGCTGATCTTGAATTTTCCCATCAATTGGTCGGCCTCATAAACAAAATGGTCCGGCGAGAGGAAAAACGGATCATGAATGACACCGTTCTCGGATCGTTTGACCCGTTCCACTTCGTCGGCCTGCGTTTCGATAGGCATATTCTTATGAATGATTCCGATTCCGCCCTCGCGCGCCATTGCGATGGCAGTCGCGCTCTCCGTGACCGTATCCATCGCCGCGCTGAGCAAAGGTGTGTTCAGCAGAATGGTATTGGTCAGACGGGAAGAAAGTTTGATTTCCGTGGGTACTACCTCGGAATAGGCCGGAATGAGCAGCACATCGTCAAACGTCAGCCCCTGTTTGACGAATTTTTGATTGAAGTCGGTATTGATCATATGCCCCACCCCTTTGAGATATTTTTAGTACTATAGCACAATGCCTTTGCATTGTCAACAAAATTTAACGAATTTTATATCAATATTCTAACATCGGGTCTTACCTTTGTCAATTCGCATATTCCCGGGCATTTTTTCAAACCAGGCGAACGGCAGCGCCGCAGAAGTGCCGTAATTGAATCCCGACGGTTCTCCGGTATCGTCGCGGAAAAATTCATAAGGGGCACCTTGGGCACGGTGTTTTCGAGTGTGCCGGATAAAATCGTCAATTAGATTTCGCGCAGCTTCAGGCGAAACCGTGTTGAGCGCGTAAGCATACCAGCCCGTCGCGGTCGACCACCACGCGCCGTTTTGATAATTCCCCTTGGCCACTGCGGGCGCACATTCCCAAGCCGAATCATCTGAAAAATCCCGGCTTTTCGGAATGTGCCGGATATACCCGTCTTTAACCGATTCGCCGTTTCGATAAGCCGCCAGCAACGCATTTGCCGCCGCTTTTGCGTCATCGCCGACTAAAACGCCGAAGCAAATTGCGCAGGCCGTCCCCCAGACATCGGGTTGTTTTCCGATTCCGGTCGCAGACAGCATCCAACCGGTCTCTTTCTCGAAAAAGGTACCGTTGATTCTATGGGCAAGCTTGTCCGCGTGCCTATCGAATTCCGCGTTTTTAAGTGCCTTTGCCAATAACCGCGCCGCCCGAAACCTCAGCAATGACGGAAACAACAGCTTTCCGGTCTTGACAATCTGGTCGCAAAAACCCCAGTCGACCGCTCGGTTTTCCACATCACATGTGCAAAGCCCCGTTTCGGGATCGATACAATAGGCATTCCAGACCTGTTCCGCTAACGCTTCGAACTCGCTGCGTACTTCGGAGTCATCCGCTTGCAGCAGATATTCGGCGGCCATACTTAAAAATAAATAGTTATCGCATAACGGCGGCAAAAACCCGCACCGTCCGCTCCCCTGATCGTCGCCCGAGGAATAAGTACCCGGAAAAAACACCGGTTTGCCGTCGTAATTGATGTGATCGGCCACCGCATAGGGCGGCACCGAAAGGCCGTTTTTCAGTGTCTTCATCTCGGGCCCGTTGATCCCGTGCCTGATGATAATTTGAATATACCGCCTGCAATCTTCGCGCGAAAACAACCCGCTCTCGGCCATCATCGCGCAGTCGCGCACCCAAAAACTCGGATATTTTCCGTCCCCGGACGGTACCGCGACCCGCATGATCTCCGATTTTCCGAAGTACTCGCATTGTCGCTCAAAGGTGCACTGTTCAAGCACTTCCGCAGCGACAGATTTCAAATAATCATAACGCTCCCGATCCGTCATGTTCTCCCTCACAGCTCGCATAAAATCCGTGATATGATCGAATTGCTGACTAAAAATCCTTTCGCAGTCAATACGAACCGCCCGTCTTTTTCAATCGCAAACCCGTTTTTGATCCAATCCTTCATCGGCTTTTTAAGGTTTGCCGTTCCCTTTTCCCCAATCAGACATATCAACTCTTCCGTTGAAATCCCCTCCGAGAGCCGAAGCGCCATTGCGATTCTTTCCCCGGCGTCTCCGCCCTCGCCGTCAGCCACGGTCTTTTGCGGATTTTTCAAAAACTCCGCCAGATCGCGCGGATAATAAAATCGTTTTCCGCCGAAAAAGCTGTACGCCGCCGGGCCGAGGCCGATATACGGTTCGAGTGTCCAGTATTTCAAATTATGCCGGCTTTTTCCGTTCGGTTTCGCGAAATTCGAGATCTCATACTGCGCAAATCCGTGCTCTTCAAGCGTCTCGCAGACCGCCAGATAACTGTCGGCGGTCGAGTCCTCGTCCGGCAGATTCAGATTCATTTTGTGAAACGGCGTCCCCTCCTCGACTTTCAGCATATACGCGCTCACATGGTCGAGCGGCAGCTTGCAAAGTGCTTTTGCCGTCTCTCTGTCTTTTTCCGGTGTCGCGTCGGGCAGCGACAGCATTAAATCCGCCGAGATATGCCGAAACCCGGATTTAAATGCCACCTCGATTCCGGTTATCGCCTGTTTGGCGTCATGCCGCCGTCCGAGTTTTCGGAGTACCGTATCGTCGAGCGACTGAACACCGATCGAAATGCGATTAAACCCTTCGTCAAACAGCGTTTTAGCCGCCTCTGCAGTGATATCTTCCGGGTTGGCTTCAAGCGTTAATTCGCTATTTTCATCAAAGGCAAATATTCCGCAAAGCTCGCTAAGCAGCTTGCAAAGATTTTGCGCACCGAGCAGCAGCGGATTGCCGCCGCCGAAATAAGCCGTATCAATCTTTTCATTCCGATACGGCTCTGCGGCTTTCAAAACTGCCTGAATAAACCATTCGGCCACGCCGTCGTCCGGCCTGACCGAATAAAAATCGCAGTAATTGCATTTGGAGCGGCAAAACGGAACATGAATATAGAGCCCGGTCACCTGCAAAGCCATCCTTTCGTAGATTTCAGGGATGTTTTGTCCGATTTTACAATATATACTTTTATTATACGAAAAGAAGACAAAACTCCTGATTTGAAAGATTTATCTTTCAAATTTTGCCCTCGTTCTTGATCTTTTCAAGCGTGTCGGCAAGCACCTGCGCCCGCAGCTTTTCCAATACCGGATGACACTTGGACTCTTCAATGCAGTAGGTCTGCTGCAACTCATATTCGAGCGGAATCCAGGTGGAGATGTCGGCTTCGTTGTGGGATATCACGGCCTCCATCATATCGAGAGTCCGCCAGACCTTGGCCTCAATGGTCTTGCGCTCCGCCATCTCGTCAAATAATCCCGCGATCTCGTCTTTTTTCCCGGTCGGCAGGGTCTCAATGAGTTTCAGCACCACATCATCCTCGTGCGCGATATCCTTCTTGCTCTTTTGAAACGACGGAATGTCGCCTGTGATCGCTTCGCCGAAGTCGTGAACCAGGCACATCTTGATCACCTTGTCGGTGTCCACGCCGTCGAGTTCTCCCGACAGCAGATAGGCCATCGCCGAAAGCCGCCAGCTGTGCTCGGCGACGCTCTCGGCGCGTCCCGCGGTCGTGAAATTATGTCTGGTGTAACATTTCAGCTTTTCGATCTTGCTCAAAAAGTCAAGAAATTTCCGCTCGTCCATGTACACGCCACCTTTCAAGAGGTGTATAAATTAAAATTACTCGTCCAGTTTGAGCACGTTCATAAATGCCTCGGGCGGGACCTCGATGCTGCCTAATTGCCGCATCTTCTTTTTGCCCTCTTTCTGTTTTTCGAGCAGTTTCTTTTTGCGGGTGATGTCGCCGCCGTAGCACTTGGCTAAAACATCCTTGCGCATGGCCTTGACTGTCTCACGGGCGATGATTCTGCCGCCGACAGCCGCTTGCACGGGTACCTCGAACATTTGGCGCGGGATGTTGTCCTTCAGCTTCTCGACGAGCCGCCGGGCACGGGCATTGACCCGCTCGGCATTGACGATGAATGAAAGCGCATCGACCGGATCGCCGTTCAGCAAAATGTCCATCTTGACGAGCTGAGCTTCCTTATAACCCTTGAATTCATAATCCAGTGAAGCATACCCCTTGGTTCGGGATTTCAGCGCGTCAAAGAAGTCGTAGATAATTTCGTTGAGCGGAAGTTCGTAATGGATGTCGACGCGGGTCGCGTCGAGATAGCGCATCTCCTTAAAGATGCCGCGCCGATCCTGTGCCAACTCCATGATATTTCCGACATATTCCGAAGGCGAAAAGATATGTGCATCGACAATAGGCTCTTCGCCTTTGGCAATCACCGAGGGGTCGGGGTAATTGGTCGGGTTATCGATGTATTTCTCTGTCTTGTCCGTCAGCGTCAGCTTATAGACCACGCTCGGTGCGGTCGTGATCAGGTCCATATCGAACTCACGCTCAAGCCGCTCCTGGATGATCTCCATGTGCAAAAGGCCCAAAAATCCGCAGCGGAATCCGAAACCGAGCGCTTTGGAGGTCTCCGGCTCGAAAAACAGCGCCGCGTCGTTTAATTGTAATTTATCGAGTGCATCACGCAGATCGCCGTAACGCGCGCCGTCCGCAGGATAAATGCCGCAGAAGACCATCGACTGTACTTTTTTATAACCCGGCAGCGGTTCTTTCGCGGGCCGTTCGGATATTGTGATCGTATCGCCGACAGCGACGTCGCGCACGGTTTTGATCGAAGCCGTGATATATCCGACTTCGCCGCCTTCGAGTGTCAGTGACGGCTGAAGCCGAGTGGGCAGCATAACGCCGACCTCGGTCACGTCGAATTCGGTGCCGGCGGCCATCATCCGGATGCGGTCTCCGACTTTGACGCGGCCGTCGAACACGCGCACATAGACAATGACGCCTTTATAGCTATCATAAAACGAATCGAAAATCAACGCCCTCAGCGGGGCTTCCCGGTCGGTTTTGGGAGCCGGGCAGTCACGCACGATTTTGCGCATGACGTCGTCGATGTTGACATCGTTTTTTGCCGAGACCTGAGGCGCGTCCTGCGCCGGGATTCCGATGATGTTCTCAATCTCCTCGATGGCATCCTGCGGCCTCGCCGAAATCAGGTCGATCTTGTTGATAACCGGCAGGATCTCAAGCTGATGATCGACCGCAAGATAAGTATTGGCCAGCGTCTGTGCCTCGACGCCCTGTGTGGCATCAACGACCAGCACCGCGCCTTCGCAGGCCGTAAGCGACCGGCTGACTTCATAATTGAAGTCGACATGCCCCGGGGTATCGATCAAATTAAATTCATATTTCTGACCGTCGCAGTCGTAGCTCAAATTGACGGCACGGGCCTTGATGGTGATCCCGCGCTCGCGCTCGATGTCCATATTGTCCAGAATCTGATCGGTCATCTCCCGCTCGCTGACCGCGTTGGCATGCTCCAGAATCCGGTCGGCAAGCGTGCTCTTGCCATGGTCGATGTGGGCGATAATGCAGAAGTTCCGGATAAATTTCGGGTCGGCCGCCATTGTGATTCCTCTCTTATCGTAATTTCCCCGCGAAACAAGCTGCGGGTTTGTTTTTCAGTATCTGTTGCGCTAGATCGCGCACCGCTTCAAGGGTCACCGAAGCAATCAGTGCCTGCGATTTTTTTTCGCTGCGCTGCGGCAAGCCGAGGATTTCCCGCCTGCCCATGTCCATAGCCAGATTATACGAGTTTTCGTATCCCATCGCAAGCCCCGCGCTTGCCTGATTTTTAGCCCGCTCGAGTTCCTCGGGCGAAATCCCGTTTAAAAGCCCTTTTAAAACGTCGTCGATCTCCGAAAGCGCCTGTTTTTTAGCGGAGGGAGAAATCCCCGCGGCAATCGTAAACACACCGCCGCCGAGATGCGCCGTAAAATAGCTGTAAATCGAATAGGCCAGCCCGAGCTCCTCGCGCAGCCGCCGGAACAACCGGCTCGAAGCCGCGCCGCCCGCCGCAGAATTGAATAACGACATCGCTGCGGCTTGCTTACTGCCGATCTGAACGCCCGGATAGGCGACGCAAAGCTGCAGCTGCTCTGTTTTGCGCGAGAACGTGATGGTATTCCTTGCGTTAAAAACAGGCGGAATGAGTTGAATCTTTTCGAATCCGATCTTTTTTAACGGTGAAAACGCCTTTTCAAGCGCCTCAAGTACGTTTGTCTCGTCAAACTTCCCGCTGACTGCGACGACGAGGTTTTCAGGCCGGTAGAACTTCTCGTAAAACGTCCTCAGATTGTCGCTGTTGACGCCTCCGACACTCTGTGCGGTTCCGACGATGTTGCGTCCGAGCGGGTGCGGCGCCCAGGCGGCTTGAAAAATGCCGTCGCCCGCCAAGTCCTCGGGATCGTCGTTATACATATTGATCTCTTCCAAAATTACGCCCCGCTCGGTTGCGAGTTCGTCGGATGAGAATACCGGGTCGGTCACGATGTCGCCCAAAATCTCAATGCCTCTCGCGTCGAATTCGGGCAGCATCCGGATATAGAAGCAGGTGTATTCCTTGGTCGTATAGGCATTCAGCTGCGAGCCGATCAGATCGGTCTCGTTGGCGATTTCCAACGAAGAACGCTTCTGCGTGCCCTTGAAGACCATATGCTCGATAAAGTGGGAGAAGCCGTGGCTGCCCTCTTCTTCATAACGCGATCCTACACCGATAAAGGCCGCGACGGTGATCGCTTTTGCATAGGTACGCCGGTCAGTTAACACCCGGATTCCGTTGGAAAGCTCAAATCGTTTCATTCGCTTTATTATTCCTTATCAATTAATTTAAAGCTAACAGTTGGCAGTTCTATCAAACAAGGGGTTCAAATCAGATTTGAACCCCTTGTAAAGTTTCTGAGTGTTTTTATCTGCGCGGTCCGCGGTTGTGGAAATCGTTATCGCGGCGCGGCGGACGCGGAGCCGAGGCCGATTCTGGCAGCGGTCTGCCCTCAATCTCGGCGATGGCGGCGACACGGGACAGGTTCAGGCGGCCCTGATCGTCGATCTCGGTGACCTTGACCACGACCTCATCGCCCACATTGACGACGTCTTCAACCTTTTCAACGCGTTGGAAGTCGAGCTTGGAGATGTGTACCAGACCCTCTTTGCCCGGGGCGATCTCGACGAACGCGCCGAACTGCATCAGGCGGGTGACTTTTCCCTTATAAATCGCACCGATCTCCGGATCGAACGCAATGGTCTTGACAATCTCGAGCGCGCGGTTGACATTATCAATGTTAATGCCGAAGATCGCGACTCTGCCGTCGTCCTCGACGTCGATCTTGACGTCGCAGTCGGCGCAGATCTTTTGAATGACTTTGCCGCCGCTGCCGATGACTTCGCGGATCTTGTCGGGATTGATTTTAACGGTTGCCATTTTAGGCGCATAGGGCGACAGGTGGTCACGCGGCTTGTCGATGCACTTCAGCATGACTTCGTTGATGATATAAGTGCGCGCTTTGAGGGTTTTATCCAGCGCTTCTTTGATGATGTCAAAAGTCAGACCGTCGATCTTGAGGTCCATCTGAATCGCGGTGATGCCTTTTAAGGTACCCGCGACTTTGAAGTCCATATCGCCGAAGAAGTCCTCGACGCCCTGGATATCGACCATGGTCATCCAGCGCTCGCCTTCGGTGATCAGACCGCAGGAGATGCCCGCGACCGGAGCCGTGATCGGAACGCCCGCATCCATCAGCGCTAAAGTCGAACCGCAGATCGAGGCCTGCGAGGTCGAGCCGTTGGAAGAAAGAATTTCGGAGACCAGACGGATGGTATAGGGGAAGTCGTCCTCGGACGGAAGCACCGGCAGCAGAGCGCGCTCGCCGAGTGCGCCGTGGCCGATCTCGCGGCGGCCGGGGCCTCTGCTGGCCTTGGTCTCGCCGGTCGAATAGGACGGCATATTATAGTGGTGCATATAGCGCTTGGATTCGTCGCCGTCGATGCCGTCGAGCAGCTGCTTTTCGCCGATTGGGGCAAGAGTCGCGACGGTGAGCGCCTGTGTCTGCCCTCTGGAGAACAAGCCGGTGCCGTGGGTGCGGGGCAGAATGGCGACCTCGGCATGCAGCGGACGCATATCGTCAAGACCTCTGCCGTCTACGCGTTTGCCGTCGTCGAGCAGCCAGCGGCGCACGACATATTTTTGAATCTTATAGATGCACTCGTCGATCGCTGCGGCGCTGCCGGCAACTTCGTCATAGCGCTCGTGCATGGCGTCGCGAATCGGGTTCATGCGCTCCTCGCGCACGTTTTTATCATCGGTATCCAGTGCATACCGCACATCCTCGACACACGCCTCTTTGACCGCGTCAAAGAGTTCATGGGACGGTTCGAGTGAGATGACTTCGAACTTGGGCTTGCCGACAGCGGCTTTGACTTCATTGATGAATTCGACCATCCGCTTGTTTTCGATATCGGCAAGGCGGATACCCTCGAGCATGATCTCGTTGCTGACTTCCTTTGCGCCGGCTTCGATCATAACCACTTTGTTGGCGGAAGAGGCGACCGTGACTTCCATTTCGGAAATCTCACGCTCCGCGGCGGTCGGGTTCAACACGACCTGCCCGTTGACATAACCGGCGGAAACGCCGCTGATCGGGCCGCTCCAGGGGATGTCCGAAATGCTGATGGCAAGTGACGCGCCGACCATTGCGGTGATCTCGGGCGTGCAGTCGGGGTCAACCGACATCACGGTTAAAACAACGGCGCAGTCATTGCGCATATCTTTCGGGAACAGCGGACGCAGAGGTCGGTCGATGACACGTGAAGCCAGAATTGCGGCTTCGGACGGTCTGCCCTCGCGGCGCTGCCAGTTGCCCGGAATCTTACCGACCGAATAGAGTTTTTCATCGTAGTCGACCGAGAGAGGGAAGTAGTCAATGCCCTCGCGCGGTTTCGCGGAAGCGGTTGCGCTCGCCATGACCACAGTCTCGCCGTAGCGGACCATGCATGCGCCGCCCGCCAGGAAAGCGTATTTTCCGATTTCAACGGAAAAAGGCCTTCCGCAGAAGGTGGTTGAGAATGTTTTCGTTTCGCTCATATGAAACCTCCGTATTTATAAATATTACAAATCCCGGCGGCTTTTAGCAATAAAGCCAAGGCGGCAAACGCTGCCCTCGATTCACTGCTAACAACCGCAGGATATTGCCGTGGTTAAGACACCCAACTAATATTCGGATACCTGCAGGCCCTAAAAACCTGCAAAAGGGACAGGCGGAAACCGCCTGCCCCCGTGACATGCATTACTTTCTGAGTTCGAGCTTCTCGACGATTGCGCGATACCGGCTGATGTCCTTTTTCATCAGGTAATTCAACAGGTTTCTGCGCTTACCGACCATTTGGAGCAGTCCGCGGCGGGAATGGGCGTCCTTCTTATGGATTTTGCAGTGTTCGGTCAGATCGGCGATGCGCTTGGAGAGAATCGCGATCTGGATTTCGGGAGAGCCGGTATCATTTTCGGTACGGGCGTTCGCGGCGATGATGCCGCCTTTGACTTCTTTGTCAAGCATGTTATTACCACCTTTAAATTTTATCCGTTCACGCAGGATGGGCGGGTGATAATTCTATACCCCATTCCGCGAAAAGGCACAGGAGAGTATACCACAATATTCTATCCCTGTCAAGCTTTAATTATAAGTAACCGTATCGATATCCGCGTTTTGCAGCGCATAGACGTAATATTCCTTGGTATCCGGATTCTTTCGCATCACATAGACCTTAAATTTCTCGGCAACGTCGGTACTTTTTTGCTCGGTATACTGGTCATACCAGGAACTGCTCTTCGGGTAATAGCCGACGGTCAGATACATCTCTCCGCCGCTGCGTTTGATGCTCTCGACCTTAGCTTTATACTCACCGATCTCACCTAAAATCGGTACGACAAACGAATCGATGTCGGACCGGTATTCGAATATGACCGTTCCCTCTTCCAGATCGCTGGTGACTTCGCCGCCTTCGACTGTCATACTCCGGCGGGGAATCACCGCCGTCGGCCCGTAAAGGCTTTTACAGACAACCTCAAGGTCGGAGACCGGAATCAGTATCTGCCCGTTCTCATCGGTTGAAAACCGTGTGATGTCCCCGCTGAAAACAGTGGACCAGATCGAGGATTGTAAAATGACTGCATCGCTGAGTTTGCCGGGTTCGGCGAAATTCGGCGGGTCCAGCATAACGATCGGGTCTATCATCGTCGAGTATTTCGCCCGAAGCGCGCTGTCATCGGTCAAACTGTAAAACAATCTCGTGCCGACGACGATCAGCGTGGTAAAACCGATCACCGTCAACAAAATGACGAAAAGGCCGAGCGGCGCGGCGTAATTTTTCCTGTGCCTGCCTTCGATTTTTTCCTGTTTGTCCATAATTTTCATCACCATTCTCGAACGATTTCAGAATAAACCAGAATAACCGGGTGCAGATTATCGAATCTGTCCGTCCCCGACGACGGTATATTTATAACTTGTCAATTCCGCAAGCCCCATCGGCCCGCGGGCGTGCAGTTTTTGAGTCGAAATCCCGATCTCCGCGCCGAGCCCGAAAATACCGCCGTCGGTGAAGCGGGTAGAGGCATTAACATATACCGCCGCCGCATCGACACGGGCTAAAAATGTCTGTGCCGCTGCGAGATCCCCTGTGACTATGGCCTCGCTGTGACGGGTATCGTGAGCGGCGATGTGCGCAACCGCTTCTTCGAGCGAGCCGACGATTTTTACCGCCATTATCATATCCCCGAACTCGGTTTCATAGTCCTCAGGGCCTGCCGGGATCACGTTTTCGCCTTTTATAATCTCATAAGATTCCGGGCAGCAGCGCAGCTGAACCCGGTGTCCGTCGAGCGCCGCTTTGATTGCCGGAAGCGCTTGTTTCGCGATATCCCGATGGCAAAGCAAAATTTCTGCCGAATTGCAGACCGACGGCCTCGAGGTCTTTGCATTGTCGGTGATATTCACGGCCATCTTAAGATCGGCAGCTTTGTCGATATATACGCTGCAGATGCCCGCGCCTGTCTCAATGACCGGCATCGTGGCTTTCTGCCGGACGGCTTGAATCAATCCGGCGCCGCCCCGCGGAATCATGCAGTCCAAATATTTGTCCTGTTTTAAAAACTCATCGGCAACGGTGCGGTCAGACGTGGGTATCAGATTGATAAAATTCGGGTCAATTTCGATGTTCTCCAGAGCTTTGCGCATCGTGTCCGCCAAAACCGTGTTGCTGCGCAGCGCCTCTTTTCCTCCGCGCAAAATGCAGACATTGCCGGATTTCAAACACAGTACCGCAACATCGGGAAAGACATTCGGGCGCGCTTCGACAATCAAGCCGATCACACCGATCGGCACGCTGATTTTGGTAATTTTCAATCCATTGTCGGCAATATGCCCGCTTTTGACAATCCCTACCGGATCGGGCATCAAAATCAATTCTTCAATTCCTTTGCAAATGCCGTCGATACGCACATCGGTCAGCGTCAGCCGGTCAATCAAAGACTCGCGCATCCCGTTCTTTTTCGCGTCCTCAACATCTTTACCGTTCTCGGTTAGAATATTTTTTCGGTTTTGATCGATTGCGGCACGAATAGCCGATAACGCGCGGTTTTTTTCACCGCCGCCCAGAACGGCCAGTTTCGCGGACGCGGCTTTTGCCGCCGCACACATTTTTTCAAGGGAAAATTCCACGTTCAAAGCCCCTTTTTCAACCGAAGTTTACTTCCAATAAATATCCCTTTTCTCACCGTTTATGAATAATTCCTCACCCTGCCAGACGAGTGCCGGCTTCTTGTAATCCTTTAAGTCGATGATTTTGTTGAACACACCGATTTCCTCGAGGCCTTCGAACCTCCCAAGCCCCAGATCAAAGCCGGTCTTTTTCACCACTACGCTGATGTTATAGATGTTTCCGGCGTCACGGATTGACAGCACCTTAGCAACGGCTGAATGGTTGTTATAAACGCTGAACCGGTCTTTGATTCTCACAGGAGGCTGTAAAACCGGAACAAACCAAATGATGAACCCGACAATCGCAAGAGCCGAACCGACCATCAACCCAAGTGTCCTTTTGACTGTATCGTCACAAAGCTTCAAAATCAGATAAAGAATAAATGCAGTGCATATCACCGCAAAAGGCAGGAGCAAGGTATATTTGACGGTGGACCAGATATAGACCCACCAAGCTGAATTCAACGATGCAAATAAGAGCAGTCCGACGTCTTCGATTTTTGGAATGCTCCTGCCGTCGTAATCCGCTTTGACGCAAAAACATACAAACAGGCAGATCGCGGCGGATACGCCGCACCAGACATAGCCGTTATAGGGGACGAACATCCATCCGAACACCAAAAGCAGCAAAAACAGAACGATGACGCCGCAAAGCGCGATCGGCCCGTAAACCGCTGTTGCATGGATGACCTTTTTCATCTTTGAATGAGCTCCTTTCGTTTATCTTGATTCAAATTCAATGACGTTCGGCAATTCAATCGCAGACAAACTCCGTTCCCGGGTTCTTACCCGCAAGGATATCATACATAAGTGATGGTTTATTGCCGTTGATGATATTCATCGGGATTTTCCCCTGTGTTGCGATGATTGCCGCGGTCAATTTGGTGAACATTCCTCCGCTCCCCAGCGAAGTCCCGGCGCCTCCCGCCGCCTTTTCAAGATCCCCGTCGATTTTACGTACGACCGGGATCAGTTTTGCGTCCGGGTTTTTGCGCGGATCGGCGTCATAAAGCCCATCGAAATCGGAGAGCAAAATCAACCGGTCGGCATTCACAAGCCTTGCGACGACCGCAGCAAGCGTATCGTTTTCGCCAAAGCTGTTCATGTGTTCGATCTCATAAGTTGAAATCGAGTCGTTCTCGTTGACGATCGGCAGAACGCCCATCTCAAGAAGCCGCGCAAATGTATTTTCGGCGTTCTTCTTGCGCTCTACATCCTCAATGACGTCGAGCGTCAGCAAGATCTGAGCTACCGTATAACCGTAATCGGTGAACAACCGCCCGTAAATATTCATAAGTTCGCATTGCCCGACTGCCGCGGCAGCCTGTTTTGTCGGCAGGTCGGCAGGGCGTTTTTCGAGCCCGAGGCGGTTGACGCCGACGCCGATTGCGCCGGAAGTGACCAGCACCGCTTTATGCCCCATATTGCGGATATCCGCCAACACATCGACGATTTCACGCACCCGCCGCAGATTCAGCGATCCGCCCTGATGGGTGAGTGTGGAGGTGCCGACCTTGATGACCAGCGTCATCGGATTTTGCATATGTAAACCGTCCTTTCTCTGACCGATGCCGTGAATGCAGCATTCCCGAATGCAGCATTTCTGAATGCCCAGAATTATACATTAAATTTGGGGTGTTGTCAAAACAGCATGTTTTCAACGTAGCTGTCCATAAAGTAAGGGTCGCCCGAAAGTTCAATATAGTTGGCGCCGTTTCCGATTTCGGACAGGATCTTTTTGGCGTCTTTGTCGAGGATCGCCCTGACTGCGCCCTCGCCGGCGCTGTTTCCGACCGGTTGAATTTTTTCCCTGAGTGCTTTGGGCAGCAGGCCGATCGCACAGGCGCTGTCACGGTCGATATGTGCGCCGAATCCGCCGGCGAGCCATACCGCCGAGATTTGGTCGAACCCGATACCGGCGTTGTGCATCATCGTATCGATTCCGGCGGCAATCGCAGCTTTGGCAAGCTGCACCTGCCTGAGGTCTTTATCCGTCAATCCTATGCGAGTCTCCCGATCGATGATGAATTTCCTTGTTTTTCCGTCAAGCCGATCAGAATATTTCACATCCAACTCCTCCTCATCTGCCAATCTCCCGGTCTCGTCCATCACGCCGATTTGCAGCATGACAGCCGCCGCATCAATGATGCCCGAACCGCAGATACCGATGGATTTTTGATTGCCGATGACTTCGAATTCGAGATCGTCTTTGCCGGCTTTCACTGTTCCGATCGCACCCTCGATGCCGCCCATCCCATCCTCAATCGCCGCACCTTCGAAAGCAGGGCCTGCCGCGGTCGAACAATAATAGATGCCGTCTTTATTTCCGAGCGCCATCTCACCGTTGGTGCCGACGTCGACCATCAGCGTGATATTTTCGTCGTTATACATCCCGCAGGAGAGCACGTCAGCCGTGATGTCTCCGCCGATATAGGCCGAAATCGCAGGCAGTGTATAGGCTTTAGCCGTGGGATTTGCCTTGATGCCGAGTTCATTTGCCGATACTTCAAATCCGAACAGCGACGTCGGGATAAACGGTGCTACGGCTAATTTCTCGGGTGCCATCCCATGCAAAATATGCTGCATCGTGGGGTTGCCGCAGAGCGCAACGTCAAAAATCCGCGTTGTATCCGCGCAAAGTTTCGCTGCCATACGGTTAATTTGATCAATAATCGCCTTGCGCAGTTCATCCAAATGACCCTCGTTGCAGGCGGTGATGCGCGAGATCACATCCGCGCCGAAGGTGCGCTGCGCATTGATTTCCCCGAGCGTCGCGATCCTGCTGCCGTCGCTTAAATCGAGCAGATAGGCCGCGACTGTCGTCGTGCCGATATCGACCGCAAGCCCGTAAGCGGGCAGTCCGGTTTTTTTGACATCTATCGGGGAAGAAAACGCATATTTCTGCGTCAAGCCTTCCGTCGCCACACGCGCATTACCTTTCTGAGGCGGCAAAACCCAAAAATCCCCGTATGCTCTCGTCTGGCATGCCAGCCGCCAGCCGTTGTCAAGCGCTTCTCCGAGCGCCTTTTTTTCAACTTCATTGGGCGGAAGCAGCTCCCCTCCGGCCTTGATTCTGCATTTTCCGCAGCGTCCGAGGCCGTTGCAGGGTGCGTCGACGGAAAGGCCCCTTTCACGAAGCAGTTCGTTTAATGGTTTTGTCACTTTTTTCCCGTCTGCATCTGATACCTTCATGGGTTCGGTGACTGAAAAATTCATTCTGTCAGACACGGTGTTCTCCTATTTTTAATTGAATTTTTACGATTTATTTTTAAATATATGTACACATTGCACAATATGTAAAGCATATATTTGTGCATTTAACCTGAATTTCTCGACATCCCATTGAAATAACCGTCTTTTTGTGTTAGAATGCTTTCTCGTGGTCGGCGATTTCAATCGTTGATCCGACTCGAACCCGTGCACGGGTTCGACCCAAAAAGGGACATCGAGTTTATTATATTCGCTCATCGCTATGCAGTCAAGACCGGCTGCAAAATCCCAATGGGGCCATACAAATAACGTTGAAAGTTTGGCCGCATATTTCCGCTTCACGCAGTCAACACTCCCTGCGTGATACGGTTAATTTCCCGCATTTCAGCACATATCACGAAATGCGTCTGTCAAGGAGGAAACGACAATGCGACAAATCAGTGAGACGGTATTAAAATTTAAAAACGCCGTCAGAAATGCCGCAGCGAAAGAAATCAACGCGGTAAAACGAACACTCAGCGCGGCGGGCATCTTCTGCGCCGCCGGGTTCATCGCCTTCGCTGCGGGGCAGACCTCAAACCGGGTCGTCATCAACACGGACGGCGTCCTGAAAACGGTCTACACCATGCGCACCAGCGCCGAATCCATTTTGGCGCAAAATTTTATCACGTTCGGAGATTATGACGAAATCCTTTGCCTTTATGACGAAAAGGGAAGTATCACCGAAATCGTCATCCATTCCGCATTCAATGTCACAATCGAAGCCGACAGAGCCGAAATAACTGTCGAAATGGTGCGAGGCACCGTCGCCGACGCCTTCAAAAAGGCCGATATCACGGTTGGTGAATTCGACACCGTCAATTATTCACTTACCGAAAAAGTCAAGTCCGGTATGCAGATTATCCTGACGCGGGTTGAAAAAGTCGTCACCGTCACTACCCAACCGATCGCCTACGAGACCAAATATTACGAGACCACGCTGCTTAAAGACGGCCAGAAAAAGACCGAACGAGCCGGCGCCAACGGCGAAAAAAACGTCACCGTCACCGAGACGTACAGCAATGGTGTTTTGGTCGACACCAAGACCAAAGAAAAGGTCACACTCAAACCTGTCACCGCCAAGGTGATCGTCGGAAGCAACAAGGCTCCTGCTCTATCGCCTCTGACGTTTGCTGACATCACGCTCGAAAACGGCATTCCGACAGAATATACAAAACTGATTACCGGCAAGGCGACCGCCTATGGCTCAAGCGACGGAAACAGAACCTCCACCGGTGTCAAGCCCGCCGTCGGCTATATTGCTGTCAATCCGGATGTCATCGCCTATGGCAGCCGGCTGTATATACGTTCCAAGGACGGAAAACACATATATGGATTCGCCATCGCCGCCGACACCGGCCCCTCGGTGATGAAAAACATCACCGTCGCCGACCTGTACCTCGGCTCTGATGTCGAAATCTACTACTGGGGCCGCCGTGACGTCGAAATTTATATTTTACCATAGGATTAAAAAGCGCAAAGTGTAAAATTGAAAGTTTAAGTGACAGCCCAGTAACGGTTACGGTATAAAGTGAACAGTGAAATCTCCGTAAACTTTGTCATTCGCAGGCGACCAAACGCGGTCGCCTGAGTTTTTATATTATAGATGAAATCCGTTTAAAACACCGGCATTGTTCACTGCCAACTGCACTGACCGGATTATATTTCAATCTTTTATAAAATTATCTCTTGACCTTTCCGTTACGTCATGGTTTATGATAAACACTGCGCATCGATCGAGCGCGAATCATCGGAAGGAGGGATGAAAGTGGAATACAACATCAACGAATTGGCGAAACTCGCGGGCCTCAGCGCGCGCACGCTTCGCTACTATGATGCGTTCGGGCTTTTATCCCCGCATCGAAATCACAGCAACGGTTACCGTGTCTACACGAGCTCGGAAGCAGACCGTCTGCAGCAGATTCTGTTTTACCGTGAACTCGGCATGCCGCTTGAAGAGATCAAAACCGTTCTGACGTCGGACGGGAATGACCGGCTCACCGCTTTGGAGGGTCATCTTACGGCATTGCGGAAGAAAAAAGCGCAGTTAGAATCGCTTGTTGCGACCGTCGAAAAAACCATTGCCGCAGCGAAAGGAGAAATTATCATGAATGATCCGGAAAAATTCGAGGGATTCAAGAAAAAGATGATCGGAGACAACGAAACCAAATACGGCAAAGAAGCCCGCGAAAAGTACGGCCGCAAAGCCATAGACGCTTCAAACGCCCATGTTCTGTCGTGGACACAGGCGCAGTATGACCGGGCGCAAGCCCTATCGAACGAGCTCAACGCCTGTCTGAAAGCGGCTTTCGAGCAAGGCGATCCCATCGGATCGCTTCGCGATCCGGGAGGGGAACTCGCCCAAAAGGCCTGCGCGCTGCACAAGGAATGGCTGTGCCTTTACCGGAATGATTATTCCAAACAAGCTCATCTCGAACTTGCGCAGACCTATGTCGATGATCCCCGCTTCAAAGCGTATTACGACGCCGTAGCCCCGGGATGTGCGCAGTTTCTGCGCGACGCTTTATTCGTCTATTGCAAATAATAAGTGCAGAACAACAAAAGCCCCCGCTCAAGCAGGGGCTTTTGTGTGATAGCTTTGATTTTTGAGCAAAGCAATTACGAATTTTAAAAGTCGGGAACTTCACTGACCACCGGCGGGGCGGTGTTGATTGAGGTCAAATCAATCTGTGAATACACCACGTCAAATGCCTTCTTATATTGAGTGTCATTTTCGGCAGTCATGGTATAAAAATCATAATCGCCCGTTCCCAGCGGTTCGACGGAATAATCCGGTTTGACTCCGACGCCGTTGAAAGTCGCACTCTTCGGCGGATTGATGATCGCCGTCGCCAGCATCACTTTGGAGCCGTCCGAGAGTGTGAAGGTCTTTTTAATGGTGCCTTTTCCCGCAGTGCGTGTCCCGACGACGCTGGCCTTTCCGTAATCAGCCATCGCAGCCGCAAACAGTTCCGCCGGACCTGCCGTGGCGCTGTCCGTCAAAACCGCGACCGGCAGATTGAATTCCAGTTTATCGGAGGTATAGACCAACTGCACCGTCCCGTCACGCAGGGTCTTTGACATGATGTCGCCCTCGGGCAGCATCCGATCGAGTATTTGCGCCGCCGTCCCGATGTCTCCGCCCGAGGTATGACGAAGGTCGATAATCAGGCCGGTAATCGGCTCGGACGGTGATGTCATATTATTAATCGCTTTGATAAATTGATTATAGGTGTTTGCATCAAAAGCGGTGATACGCATATATCCGATGGAATAATCGAGAATGCGGTAAGTAACCGGTGTAGTCGAATAGGTCTGTGAGACAGGCGTCAGCGACATCTGCTCGCCGCCCCGGTAAAAATCGACTTTGACTTCCGTACCCTCGGCGGCATGCAGCAGGACATAGGCCTCAGAGTCCGTCAGTTGCGTGACGTCCTCGGAATTGACCTTGATGATCGTATCGCCGACGGCAATGCCTGCGACTGACGCCCCGGAACCCTCAAGCACTTCATAGACATATAAGTATTTAGAGCTTGTCCTGACCGTCTTAACACCGATTCCGACTTCAATACCCTGCCCTTGCGAGAGCGCCTTTGCATCGGCGGCAGAGACATAAGTCGCTTCGCTGTCTCCGATTCCGGCCAGATAACCCTCCATCAGGCCCTGTGCAAGCAGCTTCTCATCAATGTTAAAGATGCTGTCGTAGCGAGCGATCCGGTCCAGTTCCTCAAGTTTTTCATACATCGACTGGCGCTCGTAAAGATTGAGGATCTTTTGATTATAGGTGATCGTCGAAAAGACCATGGTCGCAGAGAACGTCAGCGCTCCAGCCAAAAGGATCGCACATAACAAGGTGCCGAACGAGTACTTTTTGTTCAAGTTATCACTCCCGGATTTTAATTAAGAAATGCCCGTGCGCAAGGATTTATAATAGTAAAAACCCTTGCGCAATAGCTTGAATTTTTATTTCGGAATCGTCAGGTGATCCATCGGATTGACTCGTTTGCCTTCAAGCCAGAGTTCGAAGTGCAGGTGCGCGCCCGTGGAATTTCCGGTGGAACCTGCTTTGGCGATCTCCTGCCCGCGGGTGACGGTGTCGCCCTCTTTTACCTCCACTTTGCTCAGGTGGGCGTATAAGGTCCTGCAGCCGCCGCCGTGATCAATAATGATATAACGCCCGTAGCTCTTGCTTCCGAGGTTTCGCACCGCGATGACGGTGCCGCTGTTGGCTGCGACGACCGAGGCACCGTAACACAAATCGCCTGCGGCATTCCGGCCCGCGATGTCGGAACCGGTATGGAAGTCCCCCATGCTGGACCGCTGCCCATAGGGAGAAGTGATTTTGGTGAAGCCCGGCAGTGGCCAGGCGAACTCTCCGCCCACATAAGCGCCGTCATCGGCATACTTGGCCATAATGGCGTCGATTTCCTTCTGAGCTTCGGCCATTTCAGCCTGATACTGCTTGATATAAGCCTCGTAAGCCGCTTTATCCTCTTTGAGTTTGTTCAGATATTCTTCCTGTTCGTCATATTGGGTGTCCAGCTGTTTCTTTTTGGAAGCAGCGGTTGCCTTTTTATTCTGGCTGTTTTGGCGGGCGGTTTCCGCTTCGACAACGAGGCCTTCCAGCTCGGTTTTATCAGCGATGAGCTGATTGACGATTTTTTGGTCGTATTCGGAGATGCGCCTTAAAATTTCGGCACGGGTCAAAAAGTCGACAAAATTATCGGAGGAGAACAGCAGTTCAAGCTCGGAAGCATGGCCCGACATATAAATAGCCCGCAGGCGCTGCTTAAAAATCTCCAAAGTAGAAGTGACGTCATTTTCAACCTGGGTGATGCGTGCCGTCAATGTATCAAGCTGCCCGTTGAGACTGTCAATCTCATCATTAAGTATGTTCAGCTGGTCATTGGTCTTATCAATCTGCTCGTCGAGTGTTTTTAAGTATTTAGAGACGTCTTTTTGCTCGGAGGCAAGCTTTTCTTTTTCTTTTTGAAGTTCCTCGACCTTTTTTTGAAGCTCTTCATAGGCGCTGGTCAGATCGCTTACGGTCTGCGCGTCCTCAGAAGCGATTTGAGACGAAAGGGAAGATGAAGCTTTGCTTGACGTCTGTGTTGTCGAGGTTTGGCTCGTTCCCGAAGGTGTGCCCGAAGCCGCCGAAGATATCCGCGACGAGGAGATTGAGGATGCGGAAGTCACGGACGAAGTAACCGTTGAAGAAGCACCCGACGCGGCAGACGATTTGGTCGCGGAAGATGCCGACAGCGGGGAGATATATACGGATGAAATAATTAATAGACAAAGCATCAGTGCTGCAATCGGCTTTTTCATGAAAACCCTCCTTTCGCGGATTTTGATCCTTTTTGGCTGAACGAAAAGGCCATACGGGTTTGCTCTCTTTCCTATGCCTTTAGATATTTTTTAATTGATACCGAACTGGACAGCATTCCGACTAAAAATCCCGCGCCCAAAAACGATCCCAACACGGTCAGAGAGACCTTCGGCCACGGAATCGGGGTAATGCTGAGTTCGGACAGATAATTATGAAGGCCGATATAGGCAAAACGCAGCGCCACATAAGCGATAATTGCGCTGAACAGTCCTAAAACTACGGCTTCGACAAAAAAAGGCAGTCGTACAAACGAATTGGTAGCGCCGACCATCTTCATTATGTAAATTTCTTTTCGGCGCGTGAACATCGCCAGCTTGATCGTATTGATTAAAATAAAGACCGAGACCACCAGCAGCACTACCACGACAGCCGCGCCGAAGGTGGCGATCGCGGTGCTGATATTGGTCAGGGTGTTGGCGATTTTGCCGTTTGCGACAACGTCGGAGATGCCGAATATCTGAGATAATTGCTTGACCATCCGCTCATAGTCGTTGGGGTCCTTGACTTTGACCCTAAAGGAGTTCGGCAGGATGTCCTGACCTTCCAGCATCGAAAAGAGCTGCTCCCCTCCGGTGATTTCGGATTGGAGCTGCGCAAGTCCCTCGGTGCTGGAGATAAATTGAACATCATGCAGTTCCGGGAGTGATTCGAGTGTTTTTTGGATATTGCTGCACTCGTTTGCGTCAGCGCCGTCCTCGACGAACAGCACAATCTCGCCCATGCTTCCGACATATTCGACACCCTTTTGAATATTAAAATACATCAAAAACGCGCCGCCCACCAGCAATAAGCAGGCGAACAGCACGCTGACCGATGCAAAAGACATCAGTCCGTTTGAAAATATATTTTTAAAACCCTGCCTGAGCAGGTAACCGATGCTCTTGTTCTTCATGATGACTCATCCTTTCCGACCCGAACCGTTGTTTTTTTAAGTTTATGTATACAACTTGTCCTTGTCTGCCGAAAGAAACCGGATGCCTGCCGCATGCCGCATATATGCATGCACAAGCGGAAAAATCCGTCTCAGCCGGCTTTAAGAGTTTTCGTCTTCGTTGAACTTAGTGATTTCGGGCGGGACAAATCCGTCGTCCGCCGGGAGTTCGTTTGCCGCTTCTTCTTCAATCGGCAATTCCTGTTGTGAATCCTCCTCAAAGTCCGGGATTTCGCTCTCGCACGCCTCCGAAGGGGTTTCATCGGGATTATTGCAGGCCTCGGCCAGTGTCAGGTCCTCATCAAAAATGATCTTTCCCTCTTCGAGCGCCACCACGCGCCTGGGCATCTTGGTGATGAAATCGCGTTGATGCGTGACCAGTATGACCGTCGTTCCGGTCTTGTTGATCTCATCGAGCATCTGAAGCAGTTCATAAGACATCTCGGGGTCAACGTTGCCGGTCGGCTCATCTGCGATCAATACGCTGGGGCTTCCGACGATGGCCCGCGCAATGCCCACTTTCTGCTGTTCGCCGCCGGACAGCTCGTTCGGGCGGCAGTTGGCTTTTTTAGTCAAGCCCATGACTTCGAGGATTTTCGGCACCTTTCGCCGGACCTCTCTCGCAGGGCGGTCGGTGACGCGCAGCGCAAATGCGATATTGTCATATACCGACATGTTTTCAATCAGCTTGAAATCCTGAAACACCATACCGACTTTGCGGCGGAGATAGGGGATTTGCCGGCGTTTGATTTTGTCGAGCTTGTATTCGTCGAAGGTAATCGAGCCGCTCGTGAGGCGTTCTTCGCAATTGATCAATTTCACGAGCGTGCTTTTCCCGGAGCCGTTTGCGCCGATGATATAGACGAACTCCCCGTCTTCAATTTTCAAAGACACGCCGTCGAGTGCCTTATCGCGCTCTGTGTTCGCATCGTAGATCTTGCAGACGTCTTTGAACTCGATCATTTTAACAGAATTCCTTTCAACGGGTTAGGAGCAAAACACCCTCTTTAAAATGCTATAACCGCAATGTGAGGGTTATGTTATCAAAGCCCAAATACAGCGGCGGTAAATGTTAGTCAAAACTTTGTGGCATAGCTGGTGTTGCTTAAGTATTTTCGAACCATAAGCGCCACTTTGAAGACGATGGCGTGGTCGAGCTCGCGCAGGTCCAATCCGGTTGCGCGTTTGATCTTGTCCAACCGATATACAAGCGTATTTCGGTGGACAAACAGTTTCCTCGCCGTCTCTGAGACGTTGAGGTTGTTTTCAAAAAATTTATCGATCGTGAACAATGTTTCGGAGTCGAGCGAATCGAGGGTATCGTGCGGAAAGATCTCTTTCAGGAACATCTCGCACATCGGTCTCGGAAGTTGATACAACAGCCGGGCAATACCGAGGTTGTCATATCGCGCGACCGGTCTTCCGTTGTCGAAAATCTTGCCGACTTCCATTGCCACCTGCGCCTCTTTGAACGAACGCGCAAGGTCGCGGATGCCGTTGACCACGGTTCCGATGCCGATGACAGCCTGAGTGAAAAACTCGGTGGAAAGCGTGTCGATGATCGCATGCGCCAAATTTTCGAGGTCGCGCGAATCGATTTCGGCACGGGTCTCTTTGACGAGGGCGATGTCGGTCTCGTTGAGATTGATCACAAAGTCCTTATTTTTGTCCGGGAACAGGTTTGAGATGACTTCATAAGCCGCGATTTCGCTCTTCTGTGCAATCCGCACGATCATCACCACCCGGGAGACCTCACCGGATAGATGCAGTTCGCGGGCTTTGAGGAAAATATCGCCGGGCAGAATGTTGTCAGCGATGACGTTTTTGATAAAGTTGGCTTTGCCGAATTTTTCGTCGTAATACTGTTTGACGTTCGCAATCGAGATGGCAAGCAACTCGGAGTATTTCTCCGCCGCGTCGTCGTCTCCGTCAACAAAGACAATATGTTCCCAGCCGCTCTCCGCGTTGATGGCGCGAAGCACCTTGCCGTTTGCCTTCACGCAGTTCTGGCCGTAAATCAGTTCTTCAACCGCATCCTCATAGACGTCGCCGACCTTCATTGCGTCGGAACAGGCGATCACCGTACCGCTTCGGTCGATGATGCCGATAGTACGGCCGATCGGAATCGAAAATTGATTGATCATGTCCTGAAAAATTTTATTGGTCATGCCTACTCCCACTTTCGAAAATTCACTAACTCAAAAATTAAACAGCGAAATCATTTTACACAAATTCGTTATAAAATGCAAGCGTTTTTTTGAACACTTTGCGCGATTGTCGGCATTATGCATAAAAAATCAATTGAAATTTTGTCATTACATTCCTTTTTCGGAAGCCAAAACCCTACAAAAAAGCACAAACCGCTCACGCAGGCTAAAACCGGTTATAGGACATTTGCCTTCCGGAGTCATCAAAATGGTCATGACCTTACCGGTCAATAAATTGAAGTATTTGGTATGTTTGCGTGCTGACCGGCAGCGGCGGCATGTAATTTCCTTTCATTTGAGAAATAAGAACCGCGGTGATAAAGCTGCGTTTTTTTTGCGTTTTTATTCTACTTTTTATACTCTCTGTTGGTTTGTCAATGATGTGTTACAAAAAAGATAAGAAAGAATCTCATTGA
>DAOPZJ010000025.1 GCA_035353335.1 Oscillospiraceae bacterium
GTTAAAAGTCGCTTTCATCCCGTATTTATTAAACAATTCAATTAAGCGGATGTCCTGTGTCACGCCATCATCGTAGCTGAAGGTCACTGCTTTTTTCTTGTTGTCAAACATCTTTTTATACAACCTCGATTTCGTTGGGAGTCGGATATTTAGGCAGATTCTGATCGGGGCGGTCGAGATAATAATAAGCCACCGACATAAAGTCGTCGCGGCGTTCGAGGTACCGCCCGTCGCTGCGCCAGCCTAGGTCCTGCAATGTCACGCGCAAATCTTTTTCAAAGCGAATCGGATCGACCACATGCCAGCGATAAAGCGAAAACCTCTGCTGGCTGTTATATAGTCCGTCGGGCTTGATTACCTGAAACATCCCGGCAAATAACCCCGAATAGGTCTGATAGACGCCGTTCAAATCCCAGTCATATGCGCCGCAAAAGTAGTCCTCGGTACCGGTGCCGCAGATCGTAGGATATTCGCCGTCGCCGTCCATAAAGAACTTGATTTCGCCCTCACCCCACCAGTTGCCCTCGCCGTTCAGGCCGACCGACATTGATGTGCCGATGAACTGGCCCTTGCCCTTGATGCCGTCGGCGAGAAGATAATCATTCCCCGCCGTCAGCGGCTTGGCCTGACGGTACTGGGCGCAAAAATAACCGCAGTTCCGGGGGATTTCGGTCAGGCAATAATTGATTTGATAGTAACTGTATGCCCTTTTAACGCCGGTATTTTCGAGCGTGATATAAAAGCTTTTGCGAAACGGCATCTCAAAATAGCAGTTAAAACCACGGTTCGGGGCGACCATCAAGAGAGCCGAATTCAAGAACGGAAATTTTCCGGTCATCGAATCGACGTTGTTGTTATACCCGAACCCGAAAAACGCGGGCAGCGGTGCTTCAACCGAGGGCTTTTCGCATCCGTCCCAGTAAATACGGAAAACAAGAGATCGATCCGTAGAACCGGCGAACCAGATGCTTTGGATCATGCCCTGTCCCTTGACATCGCCGATCACAAGGATCTGGCCCGGCTCGATCATCACCGACGGCGAGACTTTTCGGCCCTTGCCGAGTTCGCGGGCGGCATTTGCCCCGGTACCTGTTTCGGCCATTCCGCCTTTTCCCGGTTCGCCCGTGGGGTTTTCCGCCGAGAGCGATCGTGTTTTTGCATCGGAAAGCAAGGAGAGATTTGCTCCGAAATTCAAATTTTTCATCATTTAAATCCTCCGATATCAATTTTATGATCATTCATACGGTCTCAATTTCGTTGGGCGTCGGATAAGCGGGCAGATTCTGATCCGGGTGATCGAGGTAATAATAAGCGACCGACATAAAGTCGTCACGGCGCTCAAGGTACCGCCCTTCGCTGCGCCAGCCGATATCCTGCAAGGTCACGCGCAAATCTTTTTCAAACCGGATGGGGTCGACGACATGCCAGCGGTAATGTGCAAACCGCTGCTGGCTGTTGTAAAGGCCGTCTGGATTGATCACCTGAAACATCCCGGCATACAGCCCCGAATAGGTCTGGAAAACCCCGCCGCATTCCCAACCGTATGCGCCGCAGAAATAGTCCTCGGTGCCGGTGCCGCAGATCGTGGGGTATTCGCCGTCGCCGTCCATATAGAACTTGATCTCGCCCTCACCGTACCAGTTGTTTTCTCCGTTCAAGCCGACCGAAAGCGTGGTCCCGACAAACTGACCTTTTCCCTTGATGCCGTCGGCGAGAACAAAGTCCGTGCCCGCCGTCAGCGGCTTGGCCTGGCGGTACTGCGCGCAGAAATAGCCGCAGTTCTCGGGGAGTTCGGTCAGGCAATAATTGATCTGATAATAGCTATACGCCCTTTTGGTGCCGGTGTTCTGGGGGGTGATAGTAAAGCTCTTGCGAAACGGCATCTCGAAATAACAGTTAAAGCCGCGGTTCGGCGCGACCATCATCAAAGCAGAATTTAAGAGCGGGAATTTCCCGGTGGTTGAATCGACGTTGTTGTTATAACCGAAGCCGAAAAAGGCGGGAAGCGGCGCTTCAACCGAGGGCTTCTCGCATCCGTCCCAATAGATACGGAAAGTGAGCGACCGATCGGTGGAACCGGCAAACCAGATGCTCTGGATCATCCCTTGCCCCTTGACGTCGCCGATGACGAGCGTCTGACCCGGCTCGATCATCACCGAAGGGGAAATTTTACGGCCTTTTCCGAGTTCACGGGCGGCGTTTGCCCCCGTTCCGGTCTCGGCCATTCCGCCTTTTCCCGGTTCGCCCAAGGGGTTTTCTGCCGAGAGCGAGCGGGTTTTCGCGTCGGAAAGCAAGGAAAGGTTTTTTCCGAAATTGAAATCCTGCATGATTTTATCCTCCGAATATATATCAATTCATAAAGTGCCGAAGTAATGGAATTATTATACCATCAGGGGTTTATGCGGTCAATGAATCAACCAAAATAAAAAACCGGCGTACGGTCATCCGCACGCCGGTTTTGATAATTAAGATTTTAGGCCTCGACGCGCCCGGAAGCAATCGCCGTGACCAGTGAACCCAAATCAATTTTAGTACCGCCTTTGGCATAGGCGGTTCCGGTCGACGATTCCAACGTTACCTTCAACTCACCTACACAACCGCGTTTTCTCGCTTCTTCAATCGCCAACCTCTCTGCGGCACTCTTTGCCGCCGCAATCGCGTCTTCCAGTTTACCGTGCGAGGTGTTACCGTTCGGGGTATGGACGGTGTATCCCATCACGCCCGCCGTCGTGCGGTTCGGGGCAATCTCAACAGTCACCTTGGCCGAGACATCCGCAATCACCGCACCGATGGCGTTTGCAACCTCGGCGTTTTCGGGGATCACGCACTCCATCCCGAGCGCTTTGGCGGCCTCGGGCAAAAAGAGATGTGTCGGCGCGCCGATGCCGACCAGTGAAGCGCCCGATTGAAATGCCAAATCAAAAATCGGGTCGGCTTTGCGATCATTTCGATTGTTCCAGTTCTCCTCGATCAGCTTGGTCAGTTGGTCGCCGAGACCGGATTTGCGCAAGAACGGATAGCGGTTGGTCAACAGTACGCGGGCAAGATTTTGATAGAGCTTTTTCTCGACCAGCTCGTAGACCTCGTCGGCGAATTTTTCGACGTTTTCCTCGTTGTCGCGTTTGAGCGAGCAGCAGTCGATGAAATAGCGCGCACCCATGATCGAGGCCTGCTTATCAAATTTGGAAAAGTCACCTTTGATGTGCATGGCGTCGGTCGGCGTAAAGCCGCAGCGCATGACAACGCCCTCGGCTTCGAGCCGCTCGCTGCCAAGTTTATAGTGATCGAGTTGACCACCGCCGATCATCACGGGGCCGGCACGCAGCAGCTCCATCAACTCCCACTCCGCGTCGGAATAGTTCTTACCCTGCGGTTCTTTCACCAGATATAAAAATTCGTGCAGCGGCTGTGCGCTGCCGCGTTTTTGCTCTTTTAAACGCCACAGTTCGCCGGTAATCGACGGCCATCTTGCCGCCGCCGTGCAGAGCGGCATGACCCGACGGGCGTTCAAGACCAGTTCTCCGTCTTTCGCGGTGATTTCGCTGTCGCCGCCGAGCCCGAAGGTGTCGATGAACACGCCCCTGACCTGCGTGTGCCAGTTGCCGATGCGGATGGTCCCCGAGGTCTCGGGCAAGCCGTTGCGCACGACCGAGATGTCGGTCGTCGTGCCGCCCATGTCCACGATCAGGCAGTTATCGCGCTCGGTCAGCCATTTTCCGCCGAAGACGCTGGCAGCCGGGCCGCTCAAAATCGTCTCGACCGGATGCGAACGCGACAGGTGCTCGTTCATCAGACCGCCGTCGCTGCGCACGATCATTTTGGGCAGATCCATACCCCGCTTTTGCAGTGCCTTGCCGACCGCGTTCATAAACTCTTCCGCTACCGGAAGCAGCCGCGCATTGAGTAATGCGGTCGCGCCGCGCTCCATCACGTTCAGACCGCTTGTCAGATCGCTTGCAAGCACGATCGGGACATCGTATTTTTCACTTAATACTATCTTGGCGTTCTTTTCGCAGACCGCGCCGTTGCGGATGGCGTTGCTCTCGACCACGCTGAGCGCGTCGGCATCGGAGAGCCACTGCCCTTCCGATTTGAACAGATCGTCCCAGTCCGGCTCGTCGATGATCTTGCCGTCGAAGCTGCCGTGCGTATCGACGCACAGCACATCCTCATCGCGCAGTCCGTAATATTTATCGGCCTCAATCCACTTCATGACCGCCCTGGTACTGCCCATCAAAATCAATTTGGCGCGGCAGCCCTTGTCCTCGATGCAGGCGTTGGTGGCGAGTGTCGTGGAGAGCGAGACCAATTTAATTAGTTTTACAAATTCCTGCGGCAGCTTGTCAAGCGCAGAACCGATGCAGGCCGTCAAGTCCTCACGCGTGGTCGGGGTCTTGACTTTCGCCAGTACTTTTTTAGTGTCAAAATCGTAAATCACGGCGTCCGTATAAGTTCCGCCGGTATCGATGCCGAGTCCGAGATTCATAACGGCACCTCCTTGCCGTCCCATTGTATCATATCGGCAAAGAGGTCTCTATAAAAATCTTTTAATTTTCTCGGTAAATTCATTAACAGTTTCCGGTATAGACATATTTTAAATATTTCGCGGCGAGATTGCGCAGGTTATAAATCGTCTCGATCGGCGTCGACTGGCGGTCTTTCATCTTATGGCGCGGGAAAAAACGGCTCAGGTGTAAAGGGATCTCCGGATTCACCGAAGCCAGCCATTCGGCCTCTTCTTCAATCTCTTTGGGGTCGTCGTTCAAGCCCGGTATAACCAGCGTCGTGACCTCGATGTGACATTTTTCCGCCGATAACGCAATTGTCTGCTTGACGGTTTCCAAATCGCCGTGAACGAAATCATAAAATTTTTTCGTAAACCCTTTCAAATCGATGTTCATCGCGTCAATCAACGACAAAAGTTCAAGCAGCGGTTCGCGGCAGATCATGCCGTTGGTCACGAGTACGGTTTTCAGCCCGTTTTCGCGCAACAGCACCGCGCAGTCAAGGACATATTCATACCAAATGAGCGGCTCGTTGTAAGTAAACGCAAGCCCGATATTGCCCTGCGACACGGCCTGTTTCGCCCGCTCGACCAACATCTCCGGCGTGAAGAAGACCGTGTCGGCGTTTTTGTCAGCCATCGAGATTTCGCAGTTTTGGCAAAACGGGCAGGACAAATTACAGCCGTAGCTGCCGGCTGATAAAATCATGCTGCCGGGGAAAAAGCGGTAAAGCGGCTTTTTCTCGATCGGGTCGAGCGACAAGGATGTCAGCCGCCCGTAGTTGCCGCAGACGATCTCCCCGTCCCGGTTTTCCCTTGCGCGGCAAAAACCGGTTTTGCCCTCGGAGATGTCGCAATGATGCGGACAGATCCCGCAGATCATCTGTGCCTCACCACCTCAAAGCGCGAAAGCTCCACCTTTTCGGCGGGCCGGATGCCGGCTTTGCGTTTGGCGATGTCGATCTGGTCATACACCGTGTCGACGCCCTCGAGATCGGGCAGCAGCAGCCCGCGCCTGCCGCCGTTTTGCACGATCACTCCGTATTTTTTCACGTCGAGCTGCTCCGGCGACTCGATTCTCTCCGGCGCGCCCAACACATCGACACTGTACACAAGCTCCGGCAGTTCGTCCGGCTCAACCGGCTCAAAACGGGAATCGTGCGCCGCCGCCGAAATCCCGTTTTGTAATATTTCTTCGGCAATATTCGCGGTCGTCGGGGCGATTGTCCCGATGCAGCCGCGCAGCTGCCCGTGCATTTTCAATGAGACAAATACCCCCGCTTCCCGTGCCAGCATTTCCTCGGGCAGCCCGTCCGGTAATTTCGCGGGCTTTCCGCTGATGACATAGGTCTCGACCGAGAGCCGTGCCAGTTTGACATAGGGGTCTTCTGTTGCCTTTACTTTATCGAGCTTTTCACGTTGTTTTACTTTATATTGCTCGCCGATATTTTGTCCGGCATCCTCTCCGGCCACCTCAAAGGCTGCTACGCCGTACCCGACCCCGAACGGGCCTTCATAAGAAAGTAATTCGTGCGTGACCTTTTTGCCGTCGAGCGCACCCGCCATGATCTGAAACGAGCGCAGGCCGCATTCGGCTGCGGCGTCGGCAAAGTCGGGCGAAAACTCGAGCAGCGCCGAAAAATCCCCATCGCCGAGCGCTTTGGTGAGTTGTTCGTCAAACTGCGGTCCCTCGGGCGCAAAACCGTAAGGGCCGTCCTTTTTGAGTTTATGCGATAAATCACCGCTGGAAATGATAACAACCCGCCGACCGAGTTCATTTGCGGCTTTGGCGATGCACTGCCCCAAGCGATAATGTGCTAACGGCGGCATACCGGATAAACCGATCCGGACGAGCTTATACTCTTTATAAAACTTGTTAAGAAAATAGATCGGAACCATCGTCCCATGGTCGAGATCGGGAGAGGTCTCCCCGAACGTACCCGCCGAGACCCCGTCTTCCTCTGCCTGCGCACAGATTTCGGCGACCAATTCGGCGTCGTAATCGACCGAGATGCGCACGTTCTCCGCCCGAAACCGACCCAGATCACCCCGCGCAAATCCGCCGGGCGAGATGTGAAAATAATCCGCATACATCACCGAATGCGGGCTGGTTACCACCACGGTCTCCGGCTTCAAAGCCGCGATGCGCCGCATGACTTCTTCATAAGCTGCCGCGGTTTTCGCAATCTTTATTTCCTCGCCTCTGCCGACTTCCGGCACGATAATCGGCGGGTGTGGTACGGCAAAGGCCGCAGTCACCGACATATGCTCAACTCCCTTCATCTTGACTGTATTATATCACTTCCGAAAAAATTTAAAAACAAAATAAACATATCAATGCTTTCAAAAACATAAATTTATTTTGGTATCCGGTTCACAAATTGGCGAAAATAATCAAAAACTCGGATTTTAAAAAAATCGAAAAATTTTCCGTTACCTATAATACAACTTTTTTCGCGAACGGCGTATGCTAACATCTTTTTCGATGGGATGAAAATTTGGAATTTCCCACCTATATCAATCCATTCGGGACGGTCAAACCCGAATATGCAAAATGGCTTAAACCATCGGCAAAGTCACACATGTCGTCTATTCCACACAAAATCGAAAGGGGAAAAATCTACAATGAAAAAATTCTCCAAGGTATCGGCGGTTATTCTCGCACTTATTTTAGCAGCAGGGCTGTTTGCTGCGACAACCTTTGCTTCAGAGGTCACAAATGGACCGGGGCCATGTCCGAAAAATAATCTGATTTATGTCGGAAACGGTAATACCGCCGGTTCGCAATCAGACAGCACAGAATATCTTGCAGGGCAGAAAACTATTGTCAAAGATCAGGGAACCCTTGTAAAAACCGGTTACACTTTTGATGGCTGGAACACGGCTGCCGACGGATCAGGCGACTCATACGAAGCCGGAGATGAGCTTGATTTTATAACAGGCGTAATCCATCACGATGGTTTCTGGTGGTACGGCCACTGGGTTCCTGCTTGGGATGAAACCACTTACGGCGACAAGACTCTGTATGCACAATGGAAAATCAACCGATATACCATGACTTTCGATTCCGAAGGCGGAAGCGCGGTCGCGCCGGTGACACAAAATTACAACACCGCGGTCGCCAAGCCCGCAAACCCGGCCAAAGAGGGTTACACATTCGCAGGCTGGTATACAGGTGACGGCGGAACCGGCAGTGCGATCGATTTCCCCTATACGCTAACGGGAAACGTCACCGTTTATGCTAAATGGAACATCAATTATTACACGATGATGTTTAATTCCGAAGGCGGTACCAATGTTTCTCCCATCACACAGGCTTATAACACTGTGATTGCCGCGCCGACCGCACCGACACGTTACGGATTTACGTTTGACGGCTGGTATACAGGCGCTCTGGGCACCGGTAGCACGATTGCTTTCCCGTATACGATTAAGCATGACATCACTGTTCATGCGAAGTGGGTAGCCAATACCTACACGTTGAAGTTCGATTCCGAAGGCGGCAGTTCTGTCGCTTCGATATCCGCGTACTTCGGCGAATATGTCAACAGCCCCGCGGATCCGACTAAAGCAGGATATACGTTCGAAGGCTGGTATTTAGGAGATGACGGCACCGGCAGTAAGGCAGTATTCCCGTATAATATTATAGGAAATGCCACCCTCTACGCCAAATGGACAAAAATTGTTGTCGTGTCAACCGCATCCATCCCCACGGTTGCCAGTACACCGTCTGTGGCTTCAATAACCACCATCAGTTCCACGCCTGCTCCGACAAGCGTCCCGCAGATGGGCAGCGGTTCCGAAACTTCCGCCGCGGCTGCTATTATCCTTGCAGCTCTGCTGGGATCAGGTGTTGCGATTTTGAGCGTTAGGAAAATTCGCGAAAAATAACTGCAGATCAATAAAATATTTAAAAGGATCCGCCGATAATAAAAATTTTATCGGCGGATTTTTGTTTTTTATATAGTATTTAGAAATATATTGGGAATATTATTAAATCTTGTCAAAAAAATTGCTAAATGTAACTATTATGTAACCTTTGAGTGATAAAATATTATCAACCGAATTGTTTCATCCCGCAATTCAATTTAGACTGTTTCGGCATAGGAAAGGGTGTTTTTTATGAAATACTGTAAAAAGCTGTCTGCGATTCTTATCTCTTTGATTTTTATTTTTGGCTTGTTTTCCACAACAGTCTTTGCAACGACCGACTGCGGTTGTCCGCTTCGCTATCATATTTATTATAACGGAAACGGGAACACCGCAGGTTCTCAATCCGAATCTTCCGGATGGGATTGGGAGAATCTCAAAGTTAAAGATCAAGGCACTTTAAGCAAAACAGGCTACACATTTAACGGCTGGAATACCGTAAGCGACGGCAGCGGTGAATCGTTTTTGCCGGGAGATGATATTTGTTTCATCATATCAAGTGAATGGATCGAAGGCCATTGGTTTTTAGATGACTGCCATCCCATTTGGATTCCCGGTCATTGGGACTTCGAATACGGTGACAGAACACTTTATGCCCAATGGAACATAAATCAGTATACAATGTCCTTTGATTCCAGGGGCGGCAGCCCCGTTGCACCGATCACTCAAAATTACAATACAACCGTAGCGGCACCTGCTGCTCCGACTCGGGATCATTACTCTTTTGGCGGTTGGGTCGACAGTTTAAACAATCCCATCAGCTTCCCGTATACCCTTGTTGAAGACATCACCGTTTATGCTGAATGGCAGATCGACAGCTATACCATGATGTTTGACTCTGAGGGCGGTTCTAGTGTTACTCCCATAACACAGAATTATAATACGCAAGTCATTAAACCTGAAGATCCGACGAAGTATGGCTTCACGTTCTCCGGCTGGTACACCGGTGAAAACGGCACGGGCACATTGGTTAATTTCCCGCACACCCTGACAGATAATATTACCGTCCACGCAAAATGGACCGCGCAGCAGTTTACTGTTTCTTTTGACTCCGAGGGGGGCAGTTCTGTCTCCTCTGTCTCCGGCAACTACGGTGAATTTATCTCAAGTTTCGCAATTCCGACGAAAAACGGCTTCACCTTTGAAGGTTGGTATTCCGGAGATAACGGTACCGGAACCCTTATCAGTGTCCCGTATATGATTACAGGCAATGTCACTGTTTATGCCAAATGGAAAATGATTAATGTCGTTTCCGAACCTTCCTCAATAGCGACTTCCAGCATTTCGAATACCGTCTCGTCTCCTGCATCGAGTGCTGTTTCGAGCCGTCCGACGACTAATGTCGGTGAAGGAGAGAACCCGACTACCGTTCCGGGCATGGGTAACAGCAATTTGAACATGGCATGGATAACTGCGGTTCTTTTCTCAATGCTCGTGCTTGCAGGCATTATCCTCTTACGTTATAAAAAACATAAAGCCGCAAAATAAGTAATAAACGAATTCATCTGTAAGTCCCCGCAGGTTTCTGCGGGGATTTGTTTTATACTCTTCTGAAAATACTTTACACTAACAGAGTAAATATGTTAAACTCTCAGAGGTTTAGATCCTGCATTTATGAACTCGAAAAGGTAGTTTAATATGAAAAAAATCATCGATCAATGGACCGTATATGACTCGCAAACCCCTGCCCAAACGTGGGCAGTCACCACCCCTCACAACCTCCAGCAGCTGTTTGCCGGAGATGATCTGTTCGTCTCGGATAACACCAAAAAATTGCTTTGGGCGGAGGATCGACGCTGGGTCTATGAGACGGTCATTTCTATCGACGATATTAATTTAAAGCACGTTCTGGAGTTTAAAGGGCTCGATTATATCTTCGATATTCGTATCAACGGTCAAAAAATTTTGACCCGCGAGGGCATGTTTTCGCGGGTTTACATCGACCTCGACGGCCATCTCAAGAAGGGCGAAAACACGGTCAGCGTGACTTTTTATCTGCCCGAATCGATGAAGAGCATCGACGGCAGGGGCTTCACGATGAAGTGCCAAAGCGCATGGGGCTGGGACGCCGTGCCGCGCTTACTCTCTTTCGGCATCTGGGACGATGTGATTCTGCACGAATCGGAAACGGGTTTTATCAAGGACTACCGCCTCAAAACTCTGTTTGCCGATGAAAAAACCACCCGCGTTTTGATCGAAGCCGAAGTTTATCCGGCGCAGTCGGGCGCGCAGCTTGAAGTGGTTTTTGGTGAAGACTGGTATCAAACCACCGTTCAAAACGGCTTCGTTTCCTTTGAAATCACCGTCGAAAATCCGCGCCTGTGGTATCCCGTCGGGTACGGCAGCCCGGACCTCTATGACGTCAATTTCATCTTAAAAGATAAAGACCAAGTACAAGACCGAATCGATTGCCGTTTCGGCATCCGCACGGTCACCAAGCACCGCATGCCGAGACAGCGCAGCACCGACACGCCGCTCTGCTTTGCGGTGAACGGCAAAGATGTCTTTTTAAAGGGCAGCGATCTCGTCCCGATGGACGTCTTCCCCGCTTCTATCACCGAACAGCGCTATCGTGAAATGCTTGAAAAAGTGGTGGAGTCCAATCAAAACCTTGTGCGCGTCTGGGGCGGCGGATTGATCGAAAAAGACAGTTTTTATACCATCTGCGACGAACTCGGCATTTTGGTGTGGCAGGACTTCCCCACCTGCTGCTACACCCTGCCCGAGACGAAGGAATATATCGATTTAGCCAAAGCCGAGGTGACCGACGCGGTCAAGCGGCTGCGCAGTCACCCCTGCATTTTGCTTTGGTGCGGCGGCAACGAGCTCTATGTCGATTGGTCGCGCATCAAGCCGCAGGCCGAACAGGACAAAGACCTGTACAACCTCGTCAGCAATCAGGTCATCAATTTTAACCACGAAAACTTCTTTGCCGGAACCCCGAAAGACAGCGCCGTTTTGAAAGAGATGGAACAAATCTGCGCGAAAGTCGACGGCAGCGTCCCGTTTCACATCTCGACCCCGCTCGAGGGCGAGGGCGAGATCCACGGCCCGTGGGGCTATGACCTTTCGAACGGCGATTACCGCTACCGCTTTGAAAATAGTTTTTACGACTATTGGAACAATATCACCGGATGCCTGATCAGCGAGGCGGGCGTCAGCGGCATCACTTCGCTTGACACCTACAAGCATATTATATCAAAAGACCAGCAGTGGCCGCTCGATAAAAAGTCGCCCGATTTGCTGCATCATAACGCGTTCGGAGCCGCCTGGAGCAACGAAAACTGGTGGCTGGACACAAACGCCGTCAATAATCTTTTCGGCGAACCCGAAAACTTGGAAACCCTTGCTCTCGCAAGCGAATTCGTCCAAGCCGAGGGGCTGCGCTATCTCATCCATGCGGTGCGCAGACAACGCCCCGACACCTGCGGCATCGTACTTTGGGCGCTAAACGAGACCTTTCCGAACGCCGCGAGTTTGAGCATTTTGGAATATTCGCTCAAGCCCAAGCCCTGTTATGAATTTGTCAAAAACGCCTTTGCAACGAATATTGCAGGGCTTCGGTACGACGGCCTCTATTTTGAAAACGAGCTCGAACTCCGCCTTTTTACCGATTTCGAGACACAAGTCAAAGACCCGTCCGTAACCCTCGAACTCTATAGCTCCGACCATAGATTAATTTTTCAAGATACCACCGCCGACCTGCAAAAGGTCTGGCGCATTGCCCCGAATTCCTCCTGCGTGAAGGCAAAACTCACATTGCTCTCGGACAGTCAACCCATTCACGGCGACATCTATTTCTTCGCAAATAAAACCGCCGGGAAGGCCCTTGAAATGGTTCTCACCGATCCGTTCTTTTACGGCGAAATTTATACAATGTAGGGGCGGCCCCTACGTTAATAGCCTACTCCTCTTCCGCAAATGAAACGTCAAGCAGCATTTTAAAGCGTTCCTGCACGTACACCGCGTGAGGAATCCCCGCGGGCATGACAATCGCTTCGCCGTTTTTGAGAAGATGCTCTTTCCGTCAATCGTGATTTTCCCGATTCCGTCCAAAACGAAAACCAGCACATCGCCGCCCGACGCATGGGTGCTGATCTCCTCGTCCTTTTCAAACGCAAACAGGGTTAAGCTGTGACGGTTATTTTGCGCCAGCGTTTTGCTGACGATCTGCCCCGGCCGATAATCCACCTGCCCGGCCAAAGAAAGTACGGTGCCGTGTTCGATATTTTTAATCAGTTTATTCATTCTTGACATACCGCCTTTTTTATAACTTGTTATTAGGATACCACAATTTTCATGTTATCAACAAATATAATCATCGCACCGTCCCTGTAGGGAAGGGTCTTGACCCTTCCGAGTGAACACGGTTCGACCCGAACCGCGTTCACCAAAGGTTGACGTCACTCTGCCAAACCATATTCATACAATCATCATTACGATGATGCTCGTTCTTTGTTTTTCGCAAGGGGCATATCCCTCGGATATGCCCCTTGCACGGAACGGTCAAGACCGTTCCCTACAGGCACGGCTTTTGACGATTCCCTGCAATGATTTTAAAATTTATGAAAAACAATGAATGACGAGCAAACCACCCATATCTAGTCAAATAAATCCCCAATCCTGCCATGTCTAGTAAAAAAGTTTTAATATTTTCAAAATAATTCGCATTTGCTATTGAAAAAGCCTTGAAAAATTGATAGAATATCTTCATTGTTTTTCAGGCGTACAGCAATGGCGCTGTACCGGGCCGGCTTTGCCGACCGGTGCGGCTGAAACGTGATTGAAAGAAAGTTGAGGATGACGGATATGACAAAGTATATCTTTGTGACCGGCGGCGTTGTCTCGGGCCTTGGCAAAGGTATCACGGCAGCTTCACTGGGGCGGTTGCTCAAACAGCGCGGACTCAAAGTCGCCGCGCAAAAGCTCGACCCGTATATGAACGTCGATCCGGGCACCATGAGTCCGTTTCAGCACGGCGAGGTCTTCGTCACGGACGACGGCGCCGAGACCGACCTCGATCTCGGCCACTACGAGCGCTTCATCGATGAAAATCTCACCAAATATTCAAATCTGACCTCCGGCAAGGTCTATTGGAACGTCCTGAATCGCGAACGGGCGGGCGGATACCTGGGCGAGACCGTCCAGATCATCCCTCACATCACCAACGAGATCAAGGACTTTATTTATGCCGGCGCAAAAAACAGCGGCGCAGAGGTGCTGATTACCGAAATCGGCGGCACCACCGGCGACATCGAGAGCCAGTCGTTTTTGGAGGCCATCCGCCAGATTTCGCTGGAAGTCGGCCGCGAAAACTGCCTATTCATCCATGTGACGCTGGTACCCTATATCCGCGGCTCTGAGGAGCACAAATCCAAACCCACCCAGCATTCGGTCAAGGAACTGCGTTCGATGGGCATTTCGCCCGATATCATCATCGCCCGCGCGGACGACCCGATCGGCGAGGGCATCAAAGCCAAAATATCGTTATTTTGCAACGTCAAGCGCGACTGCGTCATCGAAAATCTCACCCTGCCCTGCTTGTATGAAGCGCCCATCATGCTGCATGATAACGGCCTTGACAACGTGGTCTGCCGCGAACTCAAAATCGACGGCGTCGAACCCGATCTGACCGAGTGGCGTCAGATGGTCGCCGACATCAAATCCCGCGACAAGACCGTTAAAATCGCCATGGTCGGCAAATATACCCGCCTGCACGATGCGTATCTCTCGATCATCGAATCGTTCAATCACGCGGGTAGCAGCTTGGGTGCAAAAGTCAAAATTTTATGGATCGACAGCGAGCGGCTGAACCCGAAAAACACCGCCGAAACCCTCTCTGACGCCGACGGCATTTTAATCCCCGGCGGATTCGGCGACAGAGGCATCGAGGGCATGATCCAGGCGGTCAAATACGCCCGTGAGAATCGCATCCCTCTGTTCGGTATCTGTCTCGGCATGCAGATTATGACCATCGAATTTGCCAGAAGCGTTTGCGGCTATGCCGACGCCAATTCCGGTGAGTTCTCGGCCGATTCCAAACATAAAGTCATCGATATCATGGAAGAGCAAAAGAAAATCATCACCAAAGGCGGCACGATGCGCCTCGGCGCGTATCCCTGCGTGACCGCGGAAGACACCGTCATGCGCAATTCCTATCAATCTAAAAATATCAGCGAGCGCCACCGCCACCGCTATGAATTCAATAACGAATACCGCGATGAATTTCAGCAGAAAGGCCTTGTCATCAGCGGCATCTCCCCTGACGGGACATTGGTCGAAGCCGTGGAGTTGCCCGGCCACCCATTCTTTGTCGGTGTCCAGTTCCATCCCGAATTCAAGAGCCGCCCCAACCGCCCACATCCGCTGTTTGTCTCTTTTATCAAAGCTGCGCTCGGACGAGTCAAATAATATATAAACGCCTTCCGAACGGAAGGCGTTCTATTTTGAAAACAGAGGTTCAATATCAACATTCACCAGCTCGGGCGGGTTAAATATACGCGGAATTCCATTTTTACATAGACCGCGGCTCACAATCAAATCTGTGTTTACAAGCTCATAAAGACCACCCGTGTATTTCGGGAAAAAGCCCTGATTGGGCGCATAAAGACCGTTTATTATCCCCGGAAGACGTGCCTGGCCGCCGTGCGCGTGACCTGAAAGCACTAAATCGAAACCGCTATTTTCGTAAGAAGAAATAAGCTCAGGCCGGTGTGACAGCAGGATACAAAACTTTTGACTCTGAATTTGAGTTCGGCAGCTCTCAAGCTGCTGATACCAACCGTTTCCTATTTTACTCTTGGAATACGCAGAGCCGGAAAATCCTTCGGGATCGTCAATTCCGAAAACCATGATCTCCTGTCCTTTAATCTTTACAGTCTGCCCGGTTCCCTCCAGAGTTGTAATTCCGAATTTTCTTACACGTTCCTTGATCGCCGCAGTATCGTTTCTCCAACTCTCATGGTTTCCGGTGATATAAAAACACGGGTAAAAAGCGCTTAAGGCCGACAGCAGCCGTTCTGCATTATCATCAGCCGAATATTCATCAAAGATGTCGCCGGAAAAGAACACGATATCGGGATTTTGTTTTTTAACGGCTTTAATCAGATTTTTTTGATTACCCCCATATAACGAGCCGTGCAGGTCAGTAATCAATATAATGCGAACCGGCTGCCGGATTTTGCTTGTTCTAACGGTATATGACCTGACCGCAAGTCCCTCCCAGAAAACAGCAGCGACAAGCACCGCATAAGCAGCAGCGACGGCGGATAAAGCGGTGATATTGATTCTGCCGGCTTCAGGCATAAACCCTCCGTAAGCGCAAAATAAGCGGTCATAAATAAATAAAAGATGTTATTTCATTAATACGGTTACTGCCTTCACCAATGATCGGTTCAATGAGATATCGCAGCCGAACAAATCGACGTTGTCAAGCGCTTTTTTAGGATCGCCTTCGCTGTATAACAGCGCCGCGGCGACGGCCATCGCATTGGAATATGCGCCGTTTTGAATAAACTTTTTCATGATCTCATCGGGCTCGGGATCGGTGATTGCGCCTTCGTCTCTTGTCACGCCGTGATGGCAAACCACCCGAACCAAGTCCTTTGCGCACTCGGCGGCATCGACTTTGCAGTTGAGGTTGCGCTGCATCCAGGCGACCGCCCGAAACCACATCGACGGAATCGGCACGCACGACAGCGACCGCACCGTAAACACCTCGGGATCGGAGATCGTCGAGGCGTGGGCGATCATCGCGGCCATCCACATCGCGGCATATACCCCGCCCTTGAGGTAGCTGACTAATGCATATTTCATCGCGTTCTCGGCGGCGATTTCGGGCTGCGGTGCAAAAGCGACTCCGAATGCCGCTCCGATGGCAAGCGCGTCCGAATCCGCACGGAACGGATTTGCAAAACCCGCGGTTTCATAAGCGTTTTTTCCATCCTGTGCGTTTAAAACAGCAATCTTTTGCGCGTTTGTCAGCTGCTTCGGATTTTCCGTTAAAAAGGCCAAAACCGTCTCCGGCTGCGCAAACCTGTGCAGTTTGATATAGCTGCGTGCAAGGTCATATGCCGGAATGCCCGTTAATACCTTATCGGCTTTTCCGAGCGCGTTCTTCTGCCCGTCGGTCAGTCCGTATTGAAACGGCGACTGCAAAATCGGGCACCATTTGATGATGTCTTCCGGTGTCACGGGATCGATCGTGCGCCCGGCCTTGGTCGGCAGCGCCTGACTCTCGGCATAAAGCGCAAGGATGGCGGACGTTTTCTCCGCTCCCTCTTTCAAATCGGCAGCGCTTTCACAGCGCTTTATAAAATCCCCGGCGGGTATTTTTGCTTCTATTGCGGCTAAAAAGGGCTCGGCGCCGAGTCCTTCTTTCTCACGGTACAAAATCACATCCAGCATTCAGCCGCCTCCTCAGGTCAATCTGTTCAATCAGTTTACACCAAAATCCCTAAAAGTGTCAAGCGTACGCTTAAATACTTGAAATCCTCACAGAATCATGATATCATTGATAAAATTCAAGAAGGGACTTTATGTATGCGATTCGGAAAAGGCGGCAGTTTCATCATCAGCAAACGCTCGCTCAAAATCATAATCGGTGCTGCAATCGTCGTAGTGCTCGCAATCGCAGCCGCATTGTGGTTTACGAATCATTCACTTGATCCCAGAGATTACTTTTATACTGATTTTGCAACCGGAATCACCGATATCAGAGTAGAAACCGGAATCCGTACCTATACCGTTCTCGATACCGACAATCCCGACAGCATCACCGCACTGTTCGGCTATTCCCCTTTCCCGCCTTATATCCCCAAAAACTTTTCACTGACCAAAGCGGAATTAATTTCTCAGGATGAAAATGACGGCAGAAAATTTAAAGACGTCATCCGACTGCGCTATGAAGACACAGAGGATCCGAAGAAATTCTTTTTAATTATCATGACGGACGGTCTCGGCCTTTATGCCAAAAGCGATTATTTGACCCATAACGAGATCACAGATGATCCGGCAAGCATTAACGGCAATTTTGTGACTTTTGCGGACTTTGATTTATGTATTTATAAATTCATGGGTGCCGACGCCTATTTTTCCAAATTTCAATTTGCAGATCGGGATTGGATTGTTCATTTCGAAAACCTGACAAAGCGCGATATCCGATTGATCATTACCTCAATTATAACACAGAGCGGAGATGTTAAATGATGGACGACCAAACTTCCCAACAGAAAAAGGACAGCCGAATTCTCTATATCATTTTAGTTTGGGTGGGCGTGATTGTCATCGCAATCGCCTCCTTTATGATTTTCGGCAACAGTTCCGGTAAAAATATCAAGCAGCTCGATTTGAAATGGAACGATATCCAATTCGGCGAAGTGGTCGACGCCAATTTCACCTGGGAAGATGTCGTCACAAACCTCACTGCCGAACAATTGAAATCTATCATTGGCGTCAGTCCGGTCGTTGAAGCACCGCTGTTTTCGAATTTCAGCATCGGCGGAGTGCGTAAATATATCCCGATAGGCGCTTCCGGAGATCCGGTGACTGACCAAATGAGCGTTGGCATTCAGTTTCAGGACGATTCCGACGAGAAACGCACTGTTCTCTCTATTGTCTCAAATACATCTGATTTGACCCTGCAATTTCCGAACGCCGAATACAACCACGACCTGCGAAACACCGGCGAAGTTTGGACAATGGTCGGCGAAAACCGTTGTAAGCTGTATCGGATTTACGCCGAATCTCTTGTCTCGCAGTACAGTTATGCCATCTTTGAGAAGGATGGGCATTTTTGGCATATCGAATTTGCAAATATGACCGATGATGAGATTGCGGAAGTACTCTATTACGCGATGCTACCGACCGGCAAATAACTTTTCAAACGACCGATTCATCATTAAACATCATCATATTTTGCTGCTGAGACCAACGATTCACATTAAAAGGAGATCTGTATGAGTACAAGGGCAAAGAATTGGCTGACCTTCGGCATCATCGTCGCAGTAATTGCAGCGGTTTACGGCGTGTTCGAGCTCATTCATTTTCAGAGATATAAAATCCCGGAAGATGCCGTCTTAGGCAATTTGAATATTTCGATGGTTCAGAAAGAACCGGAGATTATCCGCTCAATGTTTACGGATCAAATCGCCGAATCAACTACAATCTATGTCTTTCGCCCGGACGGCGGCCTGAATATCGGCTCCTTTAATACGGCAGTCGATAACGCATTATATCCGGGCGTCAAAGAGGGTTTTTCCATGAATGAACCCGGCAGTATTTATTTCATCAAAGATGATAAGGTTTACTGCTGTTCCGTGACCGACCGAAATTGGAAAATCACCGACCGGAAGACATGGCAGGCGTTTGCGATTTTCGAACTGCGCGACGGAATTCCCCGGATTGATGATAATTATATCATGTTTGACGGTGCATATCCGATCATTTTAAGCGAAACCAAATTAACCTGGTCCGGCTTCATCGCACAAGTGCATCAAAAGATTGCAGAATACGAAAGCCGCTAAATATTCATTGCACACCGACGCTGCTTTTCAAAAAAACCGGTTGACAAAACCCCTTTGTAATGATAAAATACACTTTGCGGTTTGGAACTCCGAATCGTAAAGTTTATGCGAGAGTGGCGGAACTGGTAGACGCGCACGTTTGAGGGGCGTGTGTCTATGACATACGGGTTCAAGTCCCGTTTCTCGCACCAAAATAAAAGAGTGCTCACGACAGTGAGTGCTTTTTTATTTTGGTATGGGACTTGAACTTGTTCAAGTCCGAACAGCCGCGCAGCGGATGTTTTTCTCTGCACCACCATACTGAGTCCGGACGCGTATGCCGTCCGAGCTCTTTTTGTATTTCACACTTCGTTAGCTCGCGGTCGTATCTCCACTCATGTGGGCGTTTTATTTTTAAATTCGGGGTTTCATTTCTTCATTGGCTTACATTTAAATTAAATTTTTTCAGTGCATCTATGGCTTTGAGCATATCACTGTCGGTGGTTTCGGTATGAGGCAGTGTATTTTTCAGATTCAATGCCTTGTATCTTGAGGCGGCAAGAGAGTGATATCGTAAAACTTGCACTTTTTTGATACCGTTTAAATGCTGCAGGAATTCTCCGATTTTTTCACATTCACCGTCATTATATCCTTTTACAAGGAGGTATCTGATTTCAATATTACAGCCGCTTTCCGATAAATGTTTTAAGTTGTCAAGAATCAGTTTATTGTCCTGCCCGGTAAGGCTTTTGTGTAAATTTGAATCAATGGCCTTGATGTCATATAAAAATGTGTCAATATACGGCATGACAGTATGTATCAAATTTTTATTTACAAAACCGCAGGTGTCAATATTTACGCTGATGCCTTTCATATACAAACTTTTCGAAAGTTCCGTTACAAATTCGCCTTGTCTCAAACATTCTCCGCCTGAAAGTGTGATTCCTCCTTTGCTTGTTTCAAAAAACACCCTGTCTTGCAAAATGCAGCTTTCCAAGTCATCAAGTTCCCACTCATCACCGTAAGACATCAGCGCGTTCGTCGGACAATTTTTTTGACAAACAAAACAATTTGTGCAAAGTTCTTTATTTATTAAAGGATATTGATTAAATGATATTGCGCTGTGGGTGCAGCTTTTATAACAAGAACCGCAGGAAATACATTTGTCGGCGAAAAAAGCCAACTGTTTTTCACTTGAAATACTTTCGGGGTTGTGACACCAAATGCATTTTAACGGACAACCTTTGAAAAAAACCGTCGTGCGGATGCCCTCACCGTCGTGAATTTCCATTCGCTTGATTCCGGATATCAATGCTTTCATAGGTTTTCACCGCGATCGGCACGGGCAATAAATTCCTCTTTTTCCTGATCGCTCAGAGAAGAGAATAATACATTCCACTCGCACAAGCGCACCTGCAGATTCGGATATTCAAAAAGATTCATTTTTGCTTTTTTTAATGTTTCGGCGTTTAATATATTAAAATGAACGGCGTAACCTCCGAGTTTATAGTAGCTTTTCAAAGCGGAAACAAGCGCGTTAAGCCCGTTTTCGCCTTCAACCGCCGAGAAATGAAGGTCTATATCGCAAATGGATCCGTTGGGAGTATCAAGGTTTCCGATTCCGGCAACAGAAATCAAATGTGCGGTAGCCCCAAGCTTATCGGCGCCGAAAGTTGCGCTTGTGTTTTGCGAAATGGTTTCCCCCGAAAGTCTTCCGTCAGCGGAAGCTGCGGTATTCTTCCCGAATTCCCAACGCCAGTCAATCGAAAAAGTGCCGAGCCGGTATATGCCGCCCTTCCGGTTGGGGTGGTTGTCTATTTCGTCCGATAAGACAGAAATAATTTTACGGGCATAACTGTCAACGCTTTGGTCCGCTGTTCCGAACTTCGGAAATCTGTTTTTGACTAGCAGTCTCAATTCCTCATGGTCTTTCCAATTGTTTTTCAGTATTTCGGCAAGTTCGGAAATCGTCAAAGTTTTATCGTCATAGACCAACTTTTTTATGGCGGCAAGCGAATCGACAGCAGTACCGAGACCCAATGCATTGATGGATGAGTTATTATATTTTGCCGTGTGATCGCAATAGATATCTCCCCCTTTTTTAAGCGCAAAATCAAACGTACTTGTGAAAACAGGGGAGGAATGTATTTTGCTGTAATGTTTTTCAAAGCAATCAACAGCGGCAATTGCGCACTTCGAAAAATATCGCAGCTGGGTTTCGAAATTTGAAAGGAATTCATCGAAAGTTTTAGGATTTGTATTGCAGTCAACCCCGATTTTCATCCCGGTAAGCATATCAATTCCGTTGTTTAACGAGACCTCTATCGCTTTCGGGATATTCACTCTTCCGTTACAAGAGCAGGTCAGTTCGCCGAAAGCACCGCATTCATAGCAGCCCACGATATGGTAATCTGCGGCATCCTCAAATTGATCCCCGATTTTAGTCAGTGCGTGAATAACCGTTTGATCACCGATAAAAACAATGCTGTTCTTGTTTTTACGCACTCCGTCCATCGCAAGCCCTAAAAGGTCATCAGGCGTATTTTCCGAACACATCAAATGCAGCTTTGTGTTGGAGGTATATACCGTATGATAAGATTTCAACAGTTTATAAGTCAATTCGTTAACACTGCTGTTTCCGTTTATATCCGTACCTCCTAAAGCAAGCGGAATATTAGCAGGCGCTTTCAGGGTGTCTATGGATTGAAAGAACTCATCGATCAGTTGATCTGCATACTCTCTGTATTTTTCTTTCTGATAGTAAGTGAATAAAAGTTTATCGAGCCTGCCTAAAGTGCGGACATAGGTTCCCTCGACGGTATGCTGCAAAGCATAATAAACGATCATTGTCTGCATCGCCTCAAAGAGGTTTTGCGGGGGATTCTTTTTGATGCTTTCAAGTCCGTCGGCAATTCTGTCGAAACCATGGTCTTTTGCAAAAGATATCGTTCTGTCCAGAAAACAAAAGACGGAATCATAAACCTTTATCAAATTGTTATAAAAGCGCTTTTTTTCAGGAGTATTGCCGTATTTTTCAGAATACTCTGTCACCCGGCTTTTCAGTCCGGTAAATCCCAAAGCGAGTATTGCCGCAAAGTCGGGGCAGGTGTGGCTGAAGTCGTATCTTCCGGTATACGCAAGACAGTCTTCGCCGTCCTTCAATCCGCTTTTCAGCAAATCCGCATTGTATTTCAAAGCCCGTGAAACTATAATTTCCTGCATGATGTTTTCGCCGCTGATTGAAAAAAAGAAGCTGTTGTTTGGAGAAGCCTCAATTTCACAGTTTTCCAATATGTATGAAATGATATCGCCGTCTGTTTTTATGACATCCTGCGTGTCCGCGATATCATTGAAGGCATTTTCTATTTTGTCAATTTGGCTTCTGATCATCATCATATCATCTTTCCTCTGTATGATCATTATACGTGAAATGGCACGAAGTGTAAATATTCGGATCAATAATAATTGTACTTTTCGAAACTAATCCGCATTGTATTTATGAATGAGTTGCTGTTTTCGGTTTATTTCCCCTTCCCCTCATTCATCATCAGAGTCATTGATGACGGGTTTGTTTTATGATAAAATAGTGTTTAAAATGATGGAGGCACTCAATGAAAAAAGAAGAAATGATTGCCGCGGATGTCTTTCAACAATACGGATTGAATTTTCAAACCGCCGTGCGCGCCGGCGGATGGACAAACGCGGTTTGGCTGAACGGCGATTTTGCCCTGCGTGTATCGTTACAAAGAGACAACGACAGAATCGGCAGAGAAGTGCAATTATCAAAGCTGCTTCCGAAGGATGTCGGTTATCCGCAGAATATTCAGACCGGAATGACCGACGGATTTGAATGGAGCCTCTCAAAAAGGGTGTCGGGTCAACCCTTAAGCGAGGTCTGGGACTCCTTAAAATGGACGCAGCGTATTTCCGCCGTACGGCAAATCGTTGATATTGTGAAATCTGTTCATACCGCAGATATCGGGAAGGCGGAATCATGGGCTAAGAAAACAGCATGGTATAATGAATTTTCAGAAGAAAAATCAATGGCCGACACAGAAAGGTACATAGAGCAAGGGCTGCTGACGGATGAACAGGGTTGCCAAATGCGTAAAATCCTCAAGCGTTTTTACGAAGCTCATTTTACGGCAAAACCCGTGTTGAATCACGGGGATATTACAATGGACAACCTCCTGTGGCACGAGGGTAACGTCGTCTCTCTGATGGATTTTGAACACTCGGTTATCGCTCCGCCCGAACTCGACTACCATTCACTTGTGAATTTAACTTTTTTACCGACAGAAGACAGGTTGTTAACCCGTAGTGACGGTGACGAGACAAGCGAATATTTAGATGCGGTAAGCAGGATGATCACGCCTCTGTTTTCGCGCCCCGAATCCGCCGATTTGATTTTGGGGTATTCGATCCTGTTCCGGCAGCGGTTTCTTGAATTCTGGCTGGATAACCCGAAGGGAGATATCTCGCAAGTCGATGCGTATGTAAAACTGTGCTCACTGATTGACGGAAATAAAGGGTACATATCTTCGATTTTGCAGTGATGAACAGCAACTGTCAACAACAGTAAAATGATTCCGATTGAGGACGTGATTGTATGTATAAAAATATCGAACGGCCGTGGCAAATTGCATTTGAACAAGGCTGGGAAGCGCTTGTAAACGGCTCCATTCCCATCGGCGCCGTCATAACCGACGAACACGGCAAGATCATATCCAAAGGCAGAAACCGTCTGTTTGAAAGCAGTACAAAGAATCCTAAGGTTGCCCATGCGGAAACCGAGGCAATCCGTAACCTCGATGTGTCGAAATACCCCAATACCTATGATTACACTCTTTTCGCCTGCATGGAGCCCTGCCCCATGTGCATGGGAACGATTGTCATGAGCAATTTGAGAAAACTGCGCGTCGCCGCAAGGGACAGTTATTGCGGTGCGGTTCATTACTGCCGGGATGACCCCTATATCGCATCAAAGAACATGCAGGTCAGCTTTGAATCCGGCATTTTGGAGACCGTGCAGCTTACTTTACAAACCTATTTTGAGTTAAAATTGCGAAACGGTGCAATGAATCCTGTCACGGAAATTTTCGAAAAAGATAATCCCGCTGCCGTTAAAATCGCAAAATCGTTTTATGAAGACCGATTTATTGAAAACTGCATTGTCTCGGGCGCAGCCTTTGACAAAGTTTTTAATCAGATAGCGGAACGTATATAAAACTTTGCGCCGTTGCGATCGCCATGGTATCTTAAAGATTCCGGCGCAAAATAGATATAAAATTCATATTTTTCAGAAGTGGAGATGAAAAACATGTGGCAGTGCCCGAAATGCGGAAGAACGTTCAGAAACACCAACCAATCCCACACCTGCGGTAAAATCAGCACCATCGGCGAATATATCGCCGAACAACCCGAAACCGTCCGTCCGCTGCTTGAAAAAATCCGCGAGGTCATCCGAAATGCCGCACCGGACGCGGTCGAAAAAATCTCGTGGCAAATGCCGACTTTTTGGCAGGGCGAAAATCTCATTCACTTCGCGGCTTTTAAAAACCATATCGGAATCTTCCCCGGCGGCGAGGCGACCACCTTTTTCGCTGAGCGGCTGACCGATTACAAGACCTCGAAAGGCACGATCCAATTCCCGTTAAATAAGTCCATCGATTACGATTTAATCGCCGATATCACCAAATGGCGCGTCATGCAAGCCGGCCAAAAGTAGGGGTCGGCGTCCTCGTCCCCATCGCATGGATTACGACCCGTTGCAACCGCCCCCAAACGTCGAAAAACAAGGAGTTATTATGAAAACTTACGAATTTGATGCCGTCATTCGCCAAGTGCCCGATATCGACGGCGCCTATGTCGAATTCCCGTATGACATCAAAAAAGAATTCGAAAAAGGCCGCGTCAAAGTGCACGCGACATTCGACGGCGAGCCCTATGACGGCAGCATTGTCAATATGGGCATCAAAAACCCCGACGGCTCGGTGTGTTATATCATAGGAATACGCAAAGACATCCGCGCAAAAATCGAGAAAAAATCCGGGGATACCGTCCATATAATTATCACGGAACGCCAATGATTCATCTATAAAAAACAGCTGTGAGCAATGAATGTCGATCACAGCTGTTTTTTTATTTGTAAATATTGTTGACTTGCGCTTATCTGCACCAAATCACCCAAACGAGCACATAACCCGTGACGACCGCCGCGAGTGTGAACGGAACGCTGATCTTCATAAACTGCCCGACGCTGACCTCATAACCCTCTTTGCGCAAAATGCCGAGCCCCGCGATGTTAGTCGAAGCGCCGATCGGGGTGAGATTTCCGCCGAGTGTGGCGCCCGAGAGAAGTCCGAAGTATAACAGCGTCGGGTCGACGTTTAAAAGCGCCGCAATGCCCGAGACAATCGGCAGCATCGTGGCGATGTAGGGGATATTATCGATAAACGCTGACAAAATCACCGACGCCCAGACAATCAGTGAGTACATCAAAAACAGACTGTTGCCGCTGACTTTGACAAACAGCGCCGCGATTGCGTCCACGATACGTGCTTTGGTGATACCGGCAATCATGATAAATAGGCCGTCAAGCAGCCCGAGTGTAAAATAATCGACGTATTTGAACGATTCTTTTACCTCTTTGAACTCCTTATATTTGATAAGCGAACGGATCATGCAGATGACGAACAGCGACATACAGATCAAGCCGTTTGTAATCGCCGGCTTCTCAGGCAGGAAAGACACAAGGATCAGCAGCAGGATGGTCCCGAGCAGTATAATGGTCGAGAACATATCCTTGACGGGGGTTCTCTCATTTAATGTGAATCTCTTCATTGTCCTTTCTGAATACGAAGATGAGAACCAGCGTCGCAATCAGATGCTTTTTCATATTTGACTATCCTTTCACAAGCGGGAGGACTGGTTGACGAATTATTGTAAATATCAGGAATTAGAAAGGCAAAAAGGGTCAGCTCTTAGCGGCCTTGATCAGTCGGCTGATATTTGTCACGGTGTCGCGTAGGTTATCAACAGAAGAAAGCTTCGCCGTCTCGAACGGAACGGCCAAATGGTTGATGCTGAACACGGCGGTCACGCCGTGGCTTAAAACGGCTTGGTAATCCGGCGAGATGTCGCCCGCCACCGCAATCACGGGCACACCGGCTTTTTGCGCATAAGCGCCGATGCCCGAAATTACTTTTCCGTAAGCGCTCTGGCTGTCCACCCTGCCCTCGCCCGTAAAAATATAGTCCGCGTCTTTGATAAGCTCGTCAAACCGAACCGTCTCTAACAGCAGTTTGATGCCCGATTTGAGTTCCGAATTGAAAAATGCGGAAAAGCCCGCGGCAAATCCGCCCGCAGCGCCCCCGCCCTTTAGCGTCAAAATATCTTTCCCGGTCTTTTTTTGTACAATCTCGGCAAAGTGTTTTAAATTCTCGTCAAGCCGCTTGATCATTTCGGGGGTCGCACCTTTTTGCGGCCCGTAGACCGCCGACGCACCTTTTTCGCCGCATAGCGTGTTTTCGACGTCGCAGGCCACGGTGAAACGGCAGTTTTTTGCCGCTTCGCTCATGCCGCTCGCGTCAATATCAGCCAGTTCGGAAAGTCCCCCTCCGGTCGGGTTGATCAAAGTGCCGTCGGCCTTTAAAAATCGGATTCCGAGCGCCGAAAGCGCCCCGACGCCGCCGTCGTTGGTCGCGCTGCCGCCGAGGCCTAGAATAATCTCTTTACAGCCGTGATTTATTGCATCGGCAATCAGTTCGCCCGTGCCGTACGTCGTGGTTTTTTCGGGGTCTTTAACGGTGATGAGCGGCAACCCCGAAGCGGCGGCCATCTCGACCACCGCCGTCTGATTCGGAATAATTACATATTCGGCTTCAACCGGGCGGAAATCCGGGCCTGTGACCGTCTTTTTGATGACCTCCCCGCCGAGGACCGAAAAAAACGCCTGCGCGGTGCCCTCGCCGCCGTCGGCAGCCGGAACAATGATGACTTCACTTTCCGGAAACACCGAACGGATGGCATTCACCGCCGTCTCGCAGGCGGTTTTGCTGGTCATCGTAGATTTGTAGGAATCGATTGCGACGACAAATTTCATAAATTTAATCAATACCCGAGCTCTTCGCCGACAAGAATCACTTTCGTACGATCCTTGTGGCGCTGTTTTGCGCTGATCACATAATTGCAGCAGATTCGCCCGTCGCTTGAACACCCACTACCGAATTCGTCGTTGTCGGCCTCCATGCAGACGCCCTTTTCGTGGCAGAAGGTCTCGCAGTTCAAGCGCATGCAGTTGCAGGGCGCGGCCATGGTCTTGACCCGCTTGGCGGCCGCTTCGATATCCGGCACAATCTTGTTGTACCCCGCCACCACGACGACACTTTTTGGCCCGTATAATAACGCCGCAGTCCGGTTGGAGTTGCCGTCCACGTTATAAAGCTTTCCGTCGAGCGTGATCGCATTTGCCGAGCACAGAAACACATCCGCGTCAAAGGTCTTCACATAGACCTCCCGAATCTGTTCTTTAGAGAGCCCCGGAACCGCCCGGTCGAGGTAGTTGTATTTACCGCTGCGTAACAAGGCGATGATGCCGCATTCGTCAAGCGTGACCGAACCGCCGGACGCGACGGTATCACCTTCACTCAATAGTGATTTGGCGATTTCGAGCACCTCATTGCGGTCTTTGGCGTAATACCCTTGCATGTTGTTTTTGCCGAGCGCGGCAATGACCTTTTCGATCTGTATTTGAATCAATTTGCTTTTAATTACGTTCATATTTTCACCCGATTAAATTCTCAATCACCGCAAGTTCTTCCTCTTCGAAAGCGAGGTTTTTGAGTGCGCCCGCGTTCTCCGTAATCTGTTCGGGTCTGCTTGCGCCGATCAATACCGAAGTGACTTTTCGCAGATTGTAACATAACGCCATCTGCGAGAGCGACTGTCCGCGCGTTTTGGCGATCTCGTTGAGCTGTACAGCGATTTTCAACTGTGCCTGCTGCTGATCGGTCAGAGGTTTATCGAATTTGCCGCTCAAATATTTTGAGGTCAGCATCCCGCGCTCGAGCGGCGAATAGGAGATCGAGCCGATGCTGAGTTCATCCAGCGTCTCGAACAACCCGGCCTTCTCCGGGTTCCGATAGAGCATCGAATAACGCGGCTGGCAAATCAGGCAGTGCATATGGTGTTTATTGAGTTCCGCCTCAGCTTTAACGGCCTGCACGGGGTTGTAGTTCGAAATGCCGACGTACAGCGCCTTGCCCTGCCGGACGATGTCGGCAAGCGCCCCCATAGTCTCTTCAATCGGGTCGTCGTCGGACGCGCGGTGGTGATAAAAAATATCGACATAGTCGAGCCCGAGGTTTTTCAAACTGCGGTCGAGCGAGGCCATCAGATATTTGCGGCTGCCCCAGTCGCCGTACGGGCCTTCCCAACCGAAATAACCGGCTTTGGTCGAAATCAGCAATTCGTCCCGGTGCGCAGAAAAATCGTTTTTCAAGTGTTTTCCGAGGTTGATCTCGGCGGACCACGGCGGTGGGCCGTAGTTGTTGGCTGCGTCGAAATGGGTAATTCCGAGGTCAAACGCGGTACGCAGCATCTGCGCCTGAACCCCGAAATCGGAATTGTCGCCGAAGTTGTGCCAAATTCCCAACGAAATCAGCGGCAGCTTCAGTCCGCTCCTGCCGCATCTTTGATAGGGCATTTTGGTATATCGGTCGCTGTCCGGTATATAAATATCGGCCATTTATTTTCTCCTTTATAAGAGCCCGAGCTTTAAAAGTCCCTGCGCCGAGCGTGCGCAGCTGTCGAGCACCGGCATGGTATAGCCCTCCTGCTCTACGATAAAGTGCTTGATGCCGATCTGCTTGCCTGTCGTAATCAGCGATTTGAAATCAATGATGCCATCGCCGAGCTCGACGTTTTTCTTTTCACCGTTGATCACTGCCAGCTCTTTGAGGTGCATTAACACTTCTCTTCCGGCGTACTTTTTCACATATTCCATCGGGTCTGCGCCTGCGAACGTCACCCAATAGACGTCGAATTCAAACGTGACCTTTTTGTCGGTCTCCTCGGCAAGCAGGTCGATGAAGCGTTTGCTCCCCGCCATGCGGACAAACTCATAATCATGGTTGTGATAGCCGATGGTTACGCCGCTTTTCGCGGCTTTTTCGGCGGCGTTCGAGAGCAGTTCGGCGATCTTTTTGACGTCGTCCGCTGTCTGCATTCCGCCGCCCGCAAGCACGATGTTTTTGCTTCCGGTTGCAAGGTTATATTCAATCTGTTCATCAAGGTCTTTGCCGACGCCGTCGGGTCCCACATGCGTGCTGACGGCTTTCAGTCCGCTGTCGTCGAGGATTTTTTTCATCTCGGCGGCTTTCAAATCATAATACCCGGCAAATTCGACCTCGGTATAGCCCATCTTGCCGACCTTTTTTAAAGTACCCGCCACGGCGTCCTTGATGACGTCGCGCAGCGAATAAAGCTGAATTCCGAATCCCATGATAATGTCTCCTTCTAAATCCTTGGTTTTAATTTATTCTAACACGCTATTGCCGTTTTGACAATTGCAATTTCACTTCCTGAAATATTGAACTACCTTGTTTTCCGAATCCGATACCATTTCGAGCAACGTCTCGCCGGTCAGAATTTCGGCGGTGTTTGTTGCATGATCCGTGAGCCGCACAAAGGTCTTGCAAAGAATATAATTTTTAATTCGCAGCATGTTCATCGGGTCATAACCGGTGATCGTGAAATCACCGCTCTTTAACGACTTGAAAAGCCGCATAAACTCCTCGATCTCGCTCTCGTGCTTCGCCCGTACGGTCAAAATCAATTCTTTAACGCAGCCGATGTCGCCGACCGTTGATAAATCTCTCGGTAAATCCGGTTCGAAATTCGCCGCAATCAGCCGCCAAACGGGTTCTTTTGCCCCCGTGATTTCATAGTAAAAATCTATTCCCATGTCTTTTGCCGTTAACAGCAAAATCACTCCGGCGTAATACGAAATCTTGCGGATATCAAGCTGCAGCGGAGCAAGCTTGCGCAGTTTCCCGGTGTAGTCCCTGCACCGCTGGGCGTATTTTTCTTCCGAAATCATTTTCAGCGCCGAAGTGCCCATATAGTCGGCCATTCCCTCAAGCGTTTCTGTCCGATATTCGCATTCGACCATATCGCCGATCAGGCCTTCGCGTTTTTGCCTCAGGCCGCAAATCTCATTTAAATATAACCGCTTCTGCGCCGCGTCCGCTGTTTCGTAAGCGTCCGCAAGCAGATGGTTCTCGGCGAATTTGAGGTTGAAATTCTCGGGGTCATATGGATATCGGATCGTCTTCAAATCGTGCGGATACCGCTTTTCGCCGTTTTCCTGCTGAAACGCGTGAAACATCTCATGCACCATATCGGCTGCCAGCGTCTCGGCATCCTCTGCCGAAGGGTCGCCAGTGATATTCCATATGGCGAGCCGTCCGCCCTCATATACAATCGCCGTGTTGCCGAAAAACCGATCGTCGCGCGCGATTTCTCCGTTTTCCAGATACACGGTTTTCTCATCATATAGCGCAAACGGATATCGGTGAAACCCCTTCCACAATCTTTCGAAATCAACCCGCTTCAAGTTTTCAGAAATCTTTCCAATAAGTTCCCGCATAAAAATCTGATCTCCTTTCACTGTTTTCTGTAAGCCGCCGGAGCGAGTCCGGTGAAATTTTTGAATGCCCGCGAAAAATAAAAACCGTCCGAAAAGCCGGTGCACTCGCTGATTTCTCCGATGGAAAGCCCGGTGGTCTTCAACAGTTCCCGGGCTTTTTCGAGCCGATATCGGAGCAGATAGGTCTGCGGCGGATATCCGGTGGTTTGGTTGAACAGCTTTGAAAAATAACTGCGTTCCAACCCGACATAGGAGGCGAGCGCCGCAACCTGCACATCCCTGTGGTAATTGACGTGGATATAATTTAGGGCCTTCTCGACATAACCGGAGGACTTTTTGCCTCCCTCACGCGGGCTCCTGACAAGCTGCGATTTTTCAAGCTCGGAGAGCAAAAAACACAGATGCCCGGTCAGCGGCAGATCGTCCGGGGTCTCGGCTTCGAACTCGGCGAGCAGTGCATCCATCAGTTTCGGGATTACGTTTTCCTCTTTCAGCGCCAGCACGGGGTTTTCCCGCGTGATGCCCTTCTGTTCCAACAATTTCGCAGCCAGCCGCCCGTTGAAAGCGAACCAATAAAACGACCACGGGTCGGCGCTGTCTGTATAATACCACACCACGTCGCGTGGATAAATGCAAAACAGTGATCCCCTGTCGACCCGGTGGATTTTCCCGCCGGTCTTATAAAAGCCCTTTCCCTTTTGAATGTAGTGAATCAAAAAACAATCGCGTACATTCGGACCGCAGGTAAAGTCGGGGACGACATCTTCATAACCGCAATAATGCAGATCGAGATCGCGGTCAAGTGAAGCCGCATTGTAAAACTCCATCCGCATTTTATCGCCCCTCACTGCGTTTTTCTCCATTATATAACATTCTTTTAAGATGTCAAGAAACCACATGCGTGCAAATTTAGCACGAATGAATTCATTCCGTTTCTGTCGGTTTTTTTTATAATGATAATGAAATTTTAAAATCCTTGGAGGAATGAAAAATGAAAGTTATGATCTATGAGGGCCCGAAAAAAATCTCCCTCTCCGAAGTGCCCGATTTGCCGCTTGCCAAAAACCAAATCCGCACAAAAACGCTCTATTCCGGCCTCAGCCACGGCACCGAGATGAACGTCTACCGCGGCAACGCCCCGTTCTTTAAAAACAAGATGGATCCGGAGACAAAATTATTCGTCCCGGCCGAAAAAGATGCATGGATCTTCCCGATTCGCAGCTGTGACCCGGGCGTCTGGTACATGGGCTATGCCAATGTCGGCGAAGTGATTGAAAAAGGCACGGACGTCAAAGGTTTTGCCATCGGCGACATCGTGTTTTCGAATTCACCTCACCAGTCGCAAGTCATCCTGAATGCCGCAGACGCGGTCAAACTGCCCAAGGGTCTGAAACCCGAACAGGGGGTCTTTTTTGCCAATCTCGTCACCGCTTATAACGCGGTGTTGGATACCGAAATCAAGCTCGGCGACAAAATCGCGGTCTCCGGCCTCGGCGTTTTAGGGCAGCTTGTTTCCCAGATGGTCAAACTGTCGGGCGCGCTCGAGGTCTACGGCGTTGACCTGTTTGAAAAACGCCGCAGTGCCGCGCTCGAAAACGGCGTAGATCAGGTTTTCGACCCGACCGTCGGCGACGTCGCGATGCAGATCCGAAAACTCACCAATAAAAAAGGCCCCGACTCGGTCATCGAGAGCTCAGGCAGCGTCAAGGGTCTGCACAATGCCATCCGGATTGCTGCGTCCGACACGACCATCACCGCGCTCAGCTGGTATCAGGGGGCGTGTTCCGATCTCAACCTCGCCGAGGAATTTCACCACAACCGCGTCACGATCCGCTGCTCCCAGATGGTCTATATCAATCCGAAATACCGCCACATGTGGGACACCGAGCGCAGAAAGCAGACCTGTTTGGAATTGATTCAGAAACTCAAACTCGGCAATCTGATCACGAATATCGTCCCCTATGATGAGATTGCAACCGCTTATGAACTCGTCGACAAGCATCCCGCCGACATCATCCAAGTCGTGTTGAAGTATTAAGGGGTATTCGATATGAAAATCGGAATCATCGGAACCGGCTGGGTCTCCGGTCTGCATATCAAAGCGCTTCAAAAAATCGAAGGCGTTCAAATTGCCGCCGTCGCCGCAACTTCCCTTGACAAAGCGGAAAAAGCCGCTTTACCGATCGGCGCAAAGGCCTACGACGATTACCGCAAAATGCTCTCGAAAGAGCAGCTCGACGCGGTCTATATTCTCACGCCGCCGCATGTCCACGGCGAACCCGAACTGTTATGTGCCAAAGCTGTGTCTGCGGTCTTCGTCGAAAAACCCGTCGCCAACAATCTCGAAACCGCACTCAAAGTCGAGCGCGCCTTTGAAGACGCAAAAACCGTCGCGGCCTCGGGCTATATGATGAGATATTACGAAAGCATTCATTATGTAAAAAGCCTTTTTGCGATTTCGAATGATAAACCCGCGCTCGTCAACGGCAGATGGGTCACACCGATGCCGGGTCCGATGTGGTGGCGCACCAAAGCGCAGTCGGGCGGCCAGTTCACCGAGCAGTGCACCCACCTCGTCGACGCCGCCGTGTACATCGCCGGGAAAATCACCGAGGTCTCGGCGTTCGCCGCAAAGGGCTTTATGACCGATGTGAACGGCTACAACGTCGATGATGCAACGGTGATTAACGTCCGATTCGAAAACGGCGCGGTCGGCAACTTTACGACCGGCTGCTTTGTGCGGGAGGAAAACGATATCGGGCTGCTGTTTTCCTCAAAAACCGCCCGCTGCCGCTTCAATACCTGGGATATGTCGCTTGAAATCGATCACGGTAAAGGACATCAAGAGACCATCACACCCGAGGGGGACATCTTTGAGATTCAGGCCAATGCCTTTATCAACGCGATTAAAAAAGGCGATACAGGCGGCCTCCACTCGACTTATCACACCGCCGTCGAGACCCTGAAAGTCACCCTCGCCGCCGATGAATCCGCCTTAACGGGAAAGACGGTCAGGATACAATAAACATAAAATATGAAAGAGCGCACGAGCTTTTACGTGCGCCCTTTTCTCTTTTCTCATTTATCAGTGCGACTGTGCATTTATCTCACCCGAGCACAGCCAAATCACCTTTCCTGTATCGGTGCGCAAAAGCAATTTAAAATCATCGCCGATCGCAACCGCAGTACCGACGATCAATTCGTCGCCTCGCTGGATTTCTATCCGCTTTCCGAGCGTGATGCACCGCTCGCGGTATTCCCGCCCGATTTTGGTCCTGCCTCCCGAATACAATCGGAAGAAGTTATCGAGTACTTCCTGCCGCAGCTGAGCCGGGTCGCCTTCTCCGGGTTCAAAAATCGCGCCGGCGGTATTTTTAAGTTCGTCCGGAAATCCGCCTTCCGGTATATAACAGTTGATTCCGATACCCACGATCACAAATTCCGGTTTTGCACTCTCTCCGAAGACCGCCTCGGTTAAAATTCCGCAGACTTTTTTATTATCAATAATAACATCATTGACCCATTTGATTCCCGCCTGCCGTCCGGCGGTTTTCGCCACAGCGACGGCAGCGGCCGCAGTGGCGACAGTCGAACCGAAGCCCTCCGACTTCGGCCGCAGCAAAATGCTCATATATATGCCGCCTTCGGGAGAATAAAATTGACGCCCGCTGCGGCCTCTCCCTTTAGTCTGCCGTTTGGCGGCGACAATACAGCCTTCCGGCTCGCCGGCTGCCGCAAGCTTCTTTAGCTCATCGTTTGTTGAATTTACTTCATCAAATTCGATAATTTTTATTTTGTCCATTTCTGCCTCCATAACCATCGATACCGGGCGTATTATATTCGGCATCTTCTTTTTTGAGATATCCGTTACCGATCTATTTATTTGATTATATCACAAATCAATATAAAAATCTCTTAAAATGACAGTCACAAATTAATTAAATTTCACCTAAAAAGAAGCCTTTTTTGCCATAATTGTATATATTGCACATATTTCAAGCCAAAACATTGTGAAGTATTTTGTCAGATTCCCCCTTGACAAATTTTACTTAGGCATTTATTATAAAGGCGGACAAGCAAATCTTGTCCCCACGTAAAAGGCAAAACCCGTGAAAACGGGCGACGCAAAGCTAAAGGGCCTAAGGGCGAAAGCCGATGGCAGCCAGTTGCCGATCTCAATATACCGGGGTTCTTTCTTCGGATTATAACGAGTGATAGCAACTTGGCATCTTTATATGGTCAGGTTGTTTTTGTTTTTAAAGGTATGATGAAAGAAATTGTAAGGTAAATCAAAATGTTTCGTATGCTTTAACTCATTAAGAAAAGAGGTACCTAAATGGCCGCAGCCGACTTCCTTCCGAATATCGAAAGAACGCTGGTCTCACGGTGCATTGAAAAAATAAGTGAGCTCAAAGGTGTTGCAAAAATCATGCTGTTCGGCTCATATGCAAAAGGTACGGCAAACGCACAGAGTGATATCGACATTGCGGTCTTCTTCGATATCAATAAAGAATGTCTTCTCGATGAATACAGGAAATTGGTTAAGATTTGCACGGATCCGGAAAAAGAAATACAGGTTCAGGCGTTTACGCTCGACGAACTGGAAGATCCGTGCGGGATTATTGAAGAAATCACCGATTACGGCATTGAGCTGACAGCATAGCAATCCCACCGCTGTCGCTACGGGGGCAAACGAAATACATAGTCGGCACTTTTTCATCTTTTGGCTAAAAACCCGAAATGCAAAATGCTCGCCGACCGTCAATGAAACACCCGTAAGCCGATGTCGGAAAATAAATCTCAAACCGCATAAACGCATCCGCGTGATTTTGAGATTGGTCCGCCGTCGGCACTTTACGTCTTTTACAGGGTTTTCTGTCGCAGATCAGCGGAACCGTAAAAGCGAATACTGAAAATCCGGAGCCGAACCCGGTTATACATTAACCCGGCGGCTCAATCGGGAGGAAAGAGAGAAAATGAATAAGAACGAAAAATACAGTTATTGGATTATGTTGACCGACTATGATCTTGAGACGATTGAACCGCTCGTGAAGAGCGAACGCTGGGTTTATGTCGTCAGTTTGTGCCAAACCGCCATCGAACGCCAACTCAAGGGCATGTATGTCTATTACAACGACTGCGAAGCACCGAAAACTCACAATATCAACTTTCTTTTCTCAAAGCTTATAACAAATCCGATTTTACTGAGACAAACAGATAAAAAGTATTTTGAAACGGAAAAGAAGGCCTGCGAAGATTTTTTAATCGATCTTTCGTACTACTACATATCCGATTATCCCTTCTCTTATAAGAACATCACCTCGAGGTTCGTCTGCCGTGATGCGGCGTTGAATATCCTCGAACGAACAAAAAAGCAGATCCATTGGCTGCGGTCCTTCCAAAAAGAAATACGATTAACCGATTCCGAAACTTCGTTAATACCCATAAAATTACGGGAAAATGCTTAACCCGAGACCCATGAAGAGAAAGCGGCTCGGAATTCCTCCCCGAACCGCTGATTGAAGAAAAAGAGGTGAATGAAATGCTCCAAACCATCATCACATCTGTCTGCTGCGCGCTGCTCGGCGCCGCGCTGTCTTATCCGGTCCTGCTGTTGAACCGGCTGCTGCTGAAAAACCGCGGCATCGAATCCAAAGAAGGCAAAGCGGAGCATATCGTCCTCCCGATCGCCATGGGGCTGTTCGGAGCCGCCATCGGCTGGCAGGCTGGCCTGGACTGGGAGACCCTCTATCTATACTTAGTCCTGTTTGTTTGCGCGTCTGTCAGCTGCATCGACGCCAGACACCGGATCATCCCCAACGAGCTGGTTTTCGCGCTGCTGGGTCTCGCCGTCGGCTTCGGGGCCGCCGGTGTCACCGAAATCAACTGGCTCTCCTCACTCGGCGGATTCGCCGCTTGCTTTGTGCTCTTCCTGCTTCCGGCGCTGTTTTCCAAAAAGGTCGGCGCGGGCGATATCAAACTCGCCGCCGCAATGGGCTTCTGTGTCGGACTGATGGGCAGTTTATACGCGATCACTATGATGGGCGTTTTGGTCTTGATCTACATCGCGGTCCAGTATCGGATCCCCCTGGTTCAGCGCCTCAAGACGCTGATTCCGATGGGCCCGTTCCTCGCCGCAGCGCTCATCTCGGTATCTCTGTTCATGTAAAGGGGTGAAAGAAATAAAAAAATCTATACCCCGATACATAATCGCTTTCACACACACGAGACGCGCACGCGAGACGCGCACGCGTCCAAAAAACAACGGCATCCGCAAATTTTTCATACGGCGGCCGCAGACAGGAAAAGAAAACAGGAGGGTAAACAATTATGTTGAAAAAATTCTTGAACGACGAGAACGGCCAGGGCATGGTCGAATACGGTCTGATCATCGCGCTCGTCGCGGTCGCGGTCATCGTGGCCATCACAGCACTCAGCGGCAGCATCCAGGGTGTCTTCAACAAGACGGCAAATAAACTCAATACTGTTTCAGCCGGCTAATCAACGAATCAAATCAAATAAATTAAAAAAATTAACGGAGGAAAAAGCAATGTTGAAAAAATTCTTTAATGACGAAAACGGTCAAGGTATGGTAGAATACGGTCTGATCATCGCGCTCGTCGCGGTCGCGGTCATCGTAGCCATCACAGCACTCGGCGG
>DAOPZJ010000026.1 GCA_035353335.1 Oscillospiraceae bacterium
TATCACATCCTTTTAAAATTGTTCAGAGACAACCCTCTGTTCTAGTCAAGACCCTTTTTTTAATACTTTTTAATCGAAGAGACCTCTTCATATAAAAGCTTATAACTCTCATAACGGCTCAAAGCGATTTCACCGTTCTTGACGGCGGCACGTACCGCGCAGCCCGGCTCGTTGATATGGCGGCAGTCGGCAAACCTACAGTCGTCTTTTTTCTTTGCAAACTCCAAAAAACAGTCCGCAAGCTGCCCGAGGCTGATATCCGGCGTCAGGGTCTCAAGATTAACCGAAGAGAATCCGGGCGTGTCGCAGATAAAAACCCCTTTTGAAATTTCGAATAGCTCCGCTTCCCGGGTCGTGTGTTTTCCGCGCCCGAGCGCTTTGCTGATCTCGTCGGTTTTGCGTGCCATCCCGGCGAATGAGTTGAGCAGCGTGGTTTTCCCGACGCCGGAATTGCCGGAGAGCAGATTGATGCCTAAAACCAGCAATTTTTCCAGTTCCCTGGCTTCGCCGCTGTCTTTTCCGCACAAAGAGACGCTGGGATAACCCGCGTTTGAATAGAGTCTGACATATTGCTCGGCGGACGCCAGGTCGTCTTTTGTGATCACTACCGCGCAGGCAATTCCGTTTGCGGCCGCAACGGCGAGCATTTTATCCAGCAGCCCGACGTTGAAGTTCGGTTCTTTAACCGAGGCCACCGCAAGCATCCGGTCGACGTTTGCCACAAACGGACGCAGCATTAAATTTCTTCTCGGAAGCACTTCCGCGAGCACCGGCGCGGCACCTTCGCTGTCAATCAATACCCGGTCTCCCGCGGTAGGCGCAAAATTGTCCTTGCGAAACAATCCGCGCGCTTTGCAATTCACGGTATTTTCGCCGCAAAGCACGCTGTAAAGGCCACCCACGCACTTGAGAACGAGTCCTTCGGTCATTGGCCGGTCCTCGAGTTGGAAGAGAGATACCCGGGCGAAAGGTCTACCGCATAATCAACGCCATACGGCCGGGAATCAAGGGCGTCAAAATCAACTAAAATTTCCCGCAGTAACTGCCCGTTCGCGTTGACTTTAAATAACTGGGTACCTTCGGCGATCTTGACCGCAAAAATGACATTCGTGCTTCCGGGTGAAACAACGATTGAGGCAATCGGCGGCTGATCGGTCTTTTGATAAACCTCAATCAAATAGGCGAAACTGCGCTGCGGCAGATTATTTAACGAAATATCCATGGTCTTTGTATCATCAAAATATAAAGAACCGTCCGAGACAATGAGATCGACAGTTGTCCCGATCGGAACATAACTGCCCAACTCCGGCGTTGTAATCATCACCTGATCTTTCGGCATTGCGCTTACTTCATAAGTGACAATCCCCGGCACAAGACCTTTGTCAATCAATATCTTTCTCACCTCATTAAGTGAGAGCCCCATGATTGACTTCGGGATTTCCACCGCTTTGCTTTGGGAATTGATTGCTACATAAACTGTGACAGTTGCTCCTTTGGCGATTTGTGTACCCACCGGCGGATCGGTTGAGAGCACATATCCCGGTGCTGTGTCAATAGAGAACTGTTCCACGACTCTCGGGAACAACCCAAGCCCTTCAAGTGTACCGGTCACCTGTGTCTTCTCACGTCCCGCGCATTCAGGAATCGAAATTAAATTCGGGCCTTTGCTGACCTTGACCGTGATCGTGCTGCCCTCGATGACCTTTTTGGGAGGTGTCGGGGTCTGTTCGTAGATGACGTCCTGCGGGTATTCATCGTTATATTGGGAGGAATCGTCATAGACGATATTAAATTCAGCATTGTTTTCGTTGGCGATGACTTCATAATAATTCTGCCCGACAAAATTGGGCAAAGCGACTTCGGCGCCCGCCGGCGTCAACAAGGTTGTCTTGAGAAGAACCGCGCTGAACACAAATAATCCGGTCCCGATCATCACCGCGACGGTGATTCCCAAAAGAATCGAAAGCCACCGGCTCTTGATCAAAGGCGCCTTTTTCGGTTTTTCGGAAGCCGCCGTTTTCAGCGCTTCCTGCGACGGCGTTACAACGGGTTTTTGAACCGCCGAGGTATATTTATATGCAAAAATGATTCCCGGATTGCGTTTAATTTCCTCTGTTGCCGCCAGCATCTCTGCTGCCGATTGGTACCGTTCCTCCGAATTTTTGCGCATCGCCCGCGCAATGATCTCTTCAAGTCCGACGGGGATGTCCGCATTCAGTTTGCGCGGTGCCACCGCCGCCGCGTTCATCTGCATCATGGCTACCTGGGCCGGGTTTTCGGAATCGAACGGAAGACGGCCCGTCAGCATCTCATAAAGCAATATACCGACCGCATACAGATCCGCGCGGGCATCGACTTTGTCGCCTCTGGCTTGCTCCGGGCTCATATAGTGCACCGAGCCGATTGTGCGTCCGTTGTCGGCGGTATTCTGCCGCATAAACTGCGCGATTCCGAAATCGGTCACTTTGATCGTGCCGCTTGAAGTCAGCAATATGTTCTGGGGTTTGATATCGCGATGCACAATGCCGTTTTCGTGGGCGTGTACAAGCGCAGACAAAATTTGAGACACAAATAGAATACTGTCTTTCCACGATAGGATCTTCTGCAGCTCAATAAATTCCTTCAGCGTAATACCGTCAACCAGTTCCATCACAATATACTGCAGCCGGTCGCCGAGACAAACGTCGTAGACCTTGACGATATTCGGGTGTGAAAGCACCGAAATCGCCTTGGACTCGGTCTTGAACCGACGGCGGAATTCATCGTTGGCAAGATACTCCTCCTTGAGCAGTTTCACCGCAACCTTGCGGTTCTGTTCAAGATCAAACGCCGAATAGACAACCGCCATTCCGCCGATGCCGATGATCTCGCGCAGTTCATATCTGCCGTCGAGTTTTTTGCCGAGATATCTCTCAAACTGTCCCAAAACTATGCCTCCGATCTCATGATGACCGCCGTGATATTATCGCCGCCGCCGTGTGCATTCGCGCACTCAATCAGCCGCTCGCAGATATTTTCAAAACGGTACTTCAGCATGATCAATGCGATCTCTTCATCTGTGACAAAACCGCTGAGTCCGTCTGTACATAATAAAATCGTGTCCCCGGGTTTCAGTGTAACAAATCGATAATCTTCTTCCACTTGCTCGCTGATGCCGATCGCACGGGTGATGACGTTGCGCTCCGGGTGAATTTTGGCCTGATCTTTGGTAATATACCCGAGTTCCACCATATCCTGTACCAAAGAGTGATCCCGGGTCAGTTGGTTCAAAACGCCGCTGCAAAAAGAATAGATGCGGCTGTCTCCGACTGTTGAGATATGCAGAACCCGTTTGTTCATCACGGCCATCACCATCGTAGTGCCCATTCCGCCATAAACGAGATCGCGGTGCGCCGCCTTCCAGACCGCTGTATTGGCCTTTTTCAACGCCATGTTCATGGCCTTGCGAAGATCGGTGTCACCGGCATTTTTCTTATAATGCCGCGTCAGCTCGTTCATCGCCGCCCCGGATGCCAAACGGCTTGCGCATTCGCCGCCCGCCGCGCCGCCCATGCCGTCGCAGACCACCGCCCACCCGAGCTCCTCGCTGAGCACGGAAAAATCAAAGCAGTCCTCATTTCGAGTACGCTCGCGGCCGACGTCGGTCTTTCCGATGATCTGCATTCGGCTCTTCCTTTCAGCTCTCGCGCTGCCCGTTCCTGCGCAGCTGCCCGCAGGAGGCATCCAGGTCGGCGCCCATCGTGCGCCGAATCGTGACGCTCGCGCCGCTCTGTTCCAGTGTTTTATAAAAATTCTGCACCGTCTGTGCCGGAGGCGGGAAAAATCCGGTGCCCTTGACCGGATTGCAGGCGATCAAATTGATATGGCACAGCTTTTTACGCAATAATACTGCAAGTTCCCGGGCATTCTCAACCGAATCATTGACGCCCCGGATCAATGCGTATTCAAAAACCACACGCCGCCCGGTCATTTGGGTATAATACTCGACAGCCGAGAGCAATTGCACGATGCCGTACTTTTTGTTGATCGGCATAATCTTGCCACGTAACTCGTCGTTCGGCGCGTGCAGCGAAACCGAGAGGGTCAGCCCGAACTTGTATTCGGCGAGTTCCCGAATCTTATCGGCAAGCCCGCAGGTCGAGAGCGACACATGGCGCAAACTCATCTGATAGCCGTCGGGTGCGGACAAGTTTTGTAAAAAGGTCACGACGTTTTCGAAGTTATCGAGCGGTTCTCCGATGCCCATCAAAACGACATTGTCCACCCTGCCGCCGCACTCTTTTCCGGCTTCGGTGACCTGTCCGAGCATCTCCCCCGCAGTCAAACTGCGGCAATATCCCGCCGGAGGCGAGGCACAGAATTTGCACCCCATCCGACAGCCCGCCTGTGTCGAGATGCAGACCGTGCTGCCGTATTTATACTTCATCAGCACTCCCTCGACTTTTTCTCCGCCGCTTACTGTAAAAACAAACTTTTTTGTGCCGTCATCCGATAACAAAACCCGGTCGGTCGTGACTTCGCGCAACATAAAATCCGCTTCCAGCGAATCACGTATCGCCTTCGGGATATTGGTCATATCATCGAATGTTTCAGCGTTGCCGTAGACCCATTTGATGATCTGATCGGCGCGATAGGACGGCAGACCCTTGTCTTTGACCCAATCCCGAATCTCCTGTATCTGAATGCTTGTAAGTCCCGGCCGCACCATTCTTGCCATCCTCTCGCAGGGTTTAAGTTTGAAAATATATTTTTCAAACTTCACACCTTCTCCTTCTATATAATACCCAAATCCCGCCTTCCTGTCAAGATAACGCGATGGGTCGGTTGCTTTGAAGCCGGTTTGGGTTTATAATATATTTAACTTTATTTCGGAGGTACGCAATGGCTTCAACCGTCTATTTTACCGATTTTACAACCCACACCGGCAGCCGCCTGACCAAACTGGCCGAACTCATCAAAGCCGCGGGGTTTTATAACATCAATTTCGAGCGGCAATATGCCGCAATAAAAATTCACTTCGGCGAACCCGGCAATCTGGCCTTTTTGCGCCCGAATTACGCCAAGGTCGTCGCCGACGCGGTCAAAAGCAAAGGCGGAAAGCCCTTTCTGACCGACTGCAACACCATGTATGTGGGCAGGCGCAAAGACGCGGTCAGCCATCTTGACGCGGCTTATGAAAACGGCTACTCTCCGCTCACCACCGGCTGTCAGATCATTATCGGGGACGGCCTCAAGGGCACCGACGACGTGCTGATCCCGATCAACGGCGAGCTGGTCAAAGAAGCGAAGATCGGCCGCGCCGTCGCCGACGCGGACATCATCATCTCGATGAACCATTTCAAGATGCACGAGGAGACCGGCATCGGCGGCGCTTTAAAAAACCTCGGAATGGGCTGCGGCTCACGCGCCGGGAAGACCGAAATGCACTGCGACGGCAAACCCCAAAGCAGCGCAAGATGCCGTGCCTGCGGCATGTGCATCAAAAACTGCGGTCAGGACGCGATTGCCATGGTGGAAAAGAAAGCGCACATCGACCACGAAAAATGCGTCGGCTGCGGCCGCTGCATCGGCATCTGCCCGTTCGACGCCATCCGCACCGCCGATTTCAGCACCAGCAATCTGTTATGTAAAAAAATCTCAGAATACGCGCTTGCCGTTATCAAGAACAAGCCGTCATTTCATATCAATTTCGTCATGGACGTCACCCCCGCCTGCGACTGCCACGCCGGAAACGACTCACCGGTGGTAGCCGACATCGGCATGTTCGCCTCATTCGACCCGACTGCGCTCGATGTGGCCTGCGCCGAAGCCGTCGCCAACGCGCCGGTGCTCTCGGGCAGTCTGCTCGACGGAAAAAAGCTCAAAGGCGACCTGTTCAAGACCATGTACCCGCACACCGATTGGCGCGTCGGCCCCGAGCACGCCGAAAAGATCGGTCTCGGCAGCACCGAATATAAGCTTATCAAAGTATGACGCTTCAACAAATCATCGATCAAAGCAATCATATCGTCTTTTTCGGGGGTGCCGGGGTTTCGACCGAGAGCGGCATCCCCGATTTCCGCAGCAAAGACGGCTTGTATCATCAAAAATACGACTACCCGCCCGAGACGATTTTATCACACTCGTTTTTCATCACGCATACCGAAGAATTTTATCGTTTCTACCGGAAAAAGATGCTCTCTTATTCGCCGAAACCCAACGCCGCGCACCTCAAACTCGCCGAACTCGAGCGCGCCGGAAAGCTGAAAGCCGTTGTCACCCAGAACATCGACGGCCTGCACCAGGCCGCCGGGAGCAAGACCGTTTTTGAGCTGCACGGCTCGATTCACCGTAATTACTGCATGGACTGCGGCAAGTTTTACGACATGTCCTTTGTCCGCGACGAACTAGGCATCCCGAAATGCGCCTGCGGCGGAACCGTCAAACCCGATGTGGTTCTATACGAAGAGGGCCTGGACGACGCCACCGTCGAAGGCGCGGTCGACGCAATTTCCAAGGCCGACACGCTGATCGTCGCGGGCACCAGCTTGACCGTCTATCCGGCGGCAGGTCTGTTGCGTTATTTTCGCGGCGCAAACCTCGTCCTGATCAACCGCGACGAGACCCCGCTCGACAATGCCGCCGATTTGGTGATTCACGCCAATGTCGGAGAAATTATTGCAAAAATAATGTAGGGAACGGTCTTGACCGTTCCGAAACACCGCTTCAGCGGTGTTATACAGCGTTGTAAACATTATTTTCTTATCTCATCTTGGCGGGCTTTTGCCCGCTCGGAACGGTCAAGACCATTCCCTACAATTCATATTAAAATCCTCGGCTGATAAACCCGTAACCACTCATTAAACTGCAATACATACGCAATCAGCTGCGGCGATGCCATCAATTGCCCGAACCACGGCTTGCCGGTCTCGGCGGGCTTTTTTAAAAAGCTCTCAACCTTCTTTTTGTCAATAAACGCATGAATCGGCGAATTCACATCGGACAGCACCACCAGTAGTTTTTCTTTCAATAACCGCTCATAATTCGGATTGTAGGTCTTGGGGTACGGGCTTTTTTTACGCAACAGTAATTGCGGCGGCAGCGCGTCTTTGAACGCGTCGCGCAGCAGCGATTTTTCAATGCCGTTGCGCCGCTTCATCGCCCACGGCACATTGAATAAATAGTCCATAATCCGGTGGTCTGCGAACGGCACGCGCGCCTCCAGCCCCGAGTGCATACTGGCTCGGTCCATCCGGTCGAGCAGCGTCTGCATAAACCATTTGATGTTCAAATAGGTGATCTCCCTGCGCCGCCGTTCCTCGGGCAGTTCCCCCGGTAAAACCGGCACTTTGGCCACCGACGCGCGATAGGTATCGTTAGCGTAATCGGTGAGGTCAAGCTTTTGAATGATACCTTCCTGCAACAGGCACTGCCGAGCCGCGATATTCTTTGACCACGGAAACCCGTCGTTCGCCATCAAATCCTCCCGATAAAACCACGGATACCCCCCGAAAATTTCGTCCGCGCACTCTCCGGTCAAAGCGACCTTGTTATGCTGCTTGACCAACCGGCAAAAATACATCAGCGAAGCGTCAATGTCCGCCATCCCCGGCAGGTCTTTCGAGATCATCGACTCACGGAGCAGATCGGCAAGCGCCTCCTCATTGCACTCCAAATATCGGTGATTGGTCTCGATTTTTGACAGCATGATATCGACATAAGGCCTGTCGCGCTCGGGCTGGAAGGCGTTCGCGGCAAAATATTTGTCATTTCCCGAGAAATCGAACGAATAGGTGTTTAATTTTGCACCCGCCTGCTTTAACGCCTCCACGGCGATTGCGGTCACAATGCTCGAATCGACCCCGCCCGATAAAAAACTGCAAATCGGGACATCGGAGACCATCTGCCGGGTGATTGCGTCGCGTACCAAAAACGAGACGGTCTCGACGGTTTTTTCGTAGCTGTCCGAATGCTCCCTGCAGGTCAAATCCCAGTACTTTTCGCTGTGAAAACCGCTCTCGTTAAACACCGCGCGGCAACCCGGCTCAAGCTCAAAAATCCCCTTGAACACCCCGCAGCCGGGCGTTCTGGCGGGCCCAATGCCGAAGACCTCCCGAAGACCGTCGAGGTTCAGTTCCGGCTTGATATCCGGATGCGCAAACAGCGCCTTCAATTCCGACCCGAAGACGAGCAGCCCGTCTTTGACCGTATAAAATAAAGGCTTGACCCCCGCATGGTCGCGAAAGAGCGCCAGCCGTTTTTCTTCTTCATCCCAAACCGCAAAAGCAAAAATCCCGTTGAGTTTGCCGACACACTCCATGCCGTACTCGATATAAGCGTTCAAAATCACCTCGGTGTCGCAAGTGGTCTCGAACTCATACCCCGCCGTTTTCAGCTCTTCGGTCAACTCGCCTGCGTTATAAATTTCGCCGTTATAGACGATGGAATATTCAAATCCGTCTTTGCTGCGAATCATCGGCTGCGCCCCGCGCGAGAGGTCCCGAATCGAAAGCCGCGTGTGCGCAAGCCCGATGTTTTCGCGCAGATATTCGCCTGTCCGGTCATACCCCCGGTGCGCAATCGACTCCCGCATCTTTTTCAAAATTGTAATATGTTGTTCTCTGTCAAAGAAAAAATTGTTATGATAATTACAAAACCCCGTGATGCCGCACATAAAAATATTCGCTCCCTTTCAAAAAAACAAAGGGCTCTGCCGTAAATAAATTCACAGCGCGAACCCCATTGTCCGTCACGACTTTATTTTATGCAAAAACCCCGCAAAAATGAACACGATCTGTCATTCCAAACCGCTTGTGTTTGCTGTTGTTCTCCTTAACTCTTTTTATGTTTTATCCGACATATCGATCCAATCATTACAATTGCAAAAATTAAAATAGAAAATATTGCAATGAATAAATATATCGTTTTAAACGGGTTTGCCTGAATAAACGAGGGCTCGGCGGGAGGCCATACCTTGGCTTCTTTCGAATCCCGATTCCCGTCATGAGACCATTTTACCGGTTTCAAAGCGGGATTAAAACTCGGTATGTCAGTCTTGTTTTCCGGATCGCTCAGACATACCCAGCCCCAACCATGCGCAATTTTACCCCATTCACGGCCTTCGCTGTCCATATAGGCGTTTTCAATACTGCACATTTTAAGAATATCTTCATCTGTAATGACGACTTTCTCCCTGTCAGAGCCGGGCCATTGCCAAAAAACCAGTTTATCAACCGATAAAAAGTCATAATTCCCAGTATATGTATATATTTGATTTTCAATTTCGAAATCTTTCAATTCATATCTCATTAATAAATCGTCCATCAAAACCCATCCGGGGGGTTGATATATATGGCTGGGCGACATCACGCCCCAGTATTCTCCATTGTAAAGGTATACTGCTTTTATCGTTTTAACTTCACCGTTTTTAAATATAAATACATCGGTATCCGGTGCTTTTTCTCCGAAATGATTACTGTATCCCTTATCTGTCGGTATCCCTTTGCCGGAACCGGGCTCTTCCTTCGGAATAACATATCCTAATGGGCTGTTGATGATAAAACTTTTTCCATGATATTCTTCGCCGATTATCTCGGTCTTGTCCTCGTTTTCATAAAAGAAGTCATTTCCCCCCACTACATCGGCATGCAGCGTAATCGGAAATGCAAAAAAGATTATAACCATAAGAACGCGTATAAAACGTTTCATCATCGTTTCATTCCCCTCATTTATTGTTTTTTATTGTTTTCTTTCTTTTCGCCCGCAACCCCAGTCCGGTTGTCACGCCTGCTGCAATGATAATCACTAAAACCGCTGATGCGACAATAATCGTTTCCAATCCTGATAATGGCTCAGCCGGCGGCCATATTCGGGGCGCTTTCGTCCAGTCGGAACTGCCGTCAGGAGTCCATTTTACCGGCTCCGGCGCGAGATAAAACATCGGTATGTCGCTGTTTTCCGGATCGCTCAGGCAGATCCAGCCCTGTGCATCGTTTGATTTACCCCATTCACGCCCTTCGCTGTCTTTGTAGCCGAAAAGAATATCATCGCATTTGATAATCTCTTCTTTATCTTCAATGATCTTTTTCTCACTGTCGCAACCGGGCCATTGCCAAACAACCAGCTTTTTTGCCGACAAAACCGATTCGGCATTACCGATATAAGCGTAAATACTGTCTTTATTTTCTTCTTCGAAATCTTCGCAGTCATACACTATTAAAAGGTCATCCATTAAAAACCAAAAGCGGGGATAATGCCAATGAGTGGGTGGATAAATACCCCAGTATTTGCCTTCATAAAGAACAACAGCTTTTATTATTATTTGTTTTCCGTTTTGAATAACGAATACATCATATGGTCCACAAAGTATCCCCTTTTTTGAACCGGCATTTTCCTTTGGAACGACATAGCCCCGCGGGCTGTTGATGATAAAACTCTTTCCAATTCCGTCATACCATTTAACGATTTTATCAAGATTATCTTCCTTATTGAAATTAAAATAATCATTCCCCATTACAATATCGGCATGGAAAGTCAATGGTAACGCGGAAACACAAATAACCGCCAGAAGAACGCAGAAAAACCGTTTCATCATCAACATTTCCTCCCGGTTCACTTCTTTTGTTATATAGCAGATGATATTTTAGTGATCTTTCCTGGCTTTTTAATTTTTACCCTGTATAACACTCCTATCGTTATAACTGCAATAACAGAAACAGAAATTATAACAATGACAAAAAGTGTTGAATTGCCCTGCTTCACTTGACCATCTCTTGACGATGCTGCCATTGAGGTTACCGATGATTTTATCTGGCTCGCTGCTGAGGAGATTTTCGAAGAATCAGCGGTTGCTTTCCGTTTCTTGCAACAGCAATTGCCTCAGCCGTGGGTTCGGCTGACGGCCATACAATAGCTTCCTGAGTCCAATCGCGAATCCCGTCATATGACCATTTTATCGGATTCCGGGCAGGATTAAACGATGGTATATTAGTTTTATTTTCCGGATCACTCAAACAAACCCAATATGCCCGAATTTTGCCCCATTCGCGCCCTTCGCTGTCTTTATAAGCAAAGTCAACATCTTCTGCAAAACTTTTAACAGTATATTCATCATCTATTATACATTCTTCCCTGTCAGAACCGGGCCATTTCCATAAAACAAGTTTTTCAATTGAAGATGCATCGAAACTGCTGCTATATTCGTAAATACTATCTTTATTTTCTTTTTCAAAATCCTCATTTTGGTAGATCATCGAAAGATCGTCCATCAAAACCCAGCCGGGGGGCTGATATCCATGATAGGGATACATAAGACCCCAGTATTCCCCATTATAAAGGTAGATTGCATCTATCGCACAATATTTTCCGTTTTCAAATACGAAGATGCCATATTCCCATGTCTCAAAGACCTGTCCGTAAATATTCCATTTATATGCCTTGTTCGATGATATCGCTTTTCCCGAACCGGGTTCATCACTGGGAATCACATAACCGGATGGGCTGTTGATGATAAAATTCCCGCCACGGTCTTCGGTCTTATCTTCGTTTTCATAAAAGAAATCATTTCCAAGCACCATATCGGCATGCAGAGTAAGCGGGAATGCAAAGAAAATAATAACCACAAGAATGCAGATAAACCGTTTAACCATCAACTTCCCCTCCCTGCACAGGTTTATTCGGTTTCCAAAACACCCGAATCAATACCGCTGTCCCGACGACCACTGCCGCCACCAATGTGATAATCAACCAAAGCATCGGATCCCCGGAGGCGTTGATATCGGTATGCTTGGTTTCCGTTACCCACTTCGTCGGCTCAGGTGCCGGATTAAACACGGGAATATCGCGGTTCAGCGGCTCGCTCAGGCAAACCCAAACGTTCCTGCTGCCGGTGAAATTCGTTATAAATCCCCATTCGCGTCCCTGTTCATCCGTATAGTCATAAGTAACGCTGAAATGCTCCGTATCGATATCTTCAATCGTCCACAGCGGAGCGTCAGCACCCGGCCACGGCCACGCAATGGCAGATCGATTCTCTTTTATTTTTTCGTAATCGCCTTTATAGAGATATAATTCGTCAAAGTGTTCTTCTTCGAAGGCAACATAATCATAAAGCACCAAAAGCTGATCGGTTTGAATCCAACCCCGAAGCACCAAGGAGTAACCCCAGTAATCGCCGTTATAAAGGCATGAATACTGAATATATGTTTTTTCCCCGTTTTGAAGTCTGCCTGTTTCCTCCTTTGAACCCGGCGCTTTTTTCACAGACGCAAACCCGTCTTTCCCGTTTGCGATAAAGCTGCGGTCCAAATAGACAATTTCACTTTTATGTTGTTCATAAAACTCGTTTTCCGGTTCAATGATCACATCCGCGCTCAAAGCAAGAGAAGGGAGCAACAGAAAACAGATTGAAGCGAAAATGAAAGATCGTTTTAACGTTTTCATGAAATCCTCCTAAATCAACCATTCAATCAACAGTCCCGCCCCGAACGAAAAAGCGTTGGCGGCAAGGGAGAAAAGATACGGATGTTTAAAATTTAGCCCGTATTTTCGATAATAGAACCCTTCGGTCAATACGGCAAATACTTCCAATGGAACGATTATAACAGAATTTACCTCCCAGCGCAATACCGTCAGCCAATAGAGCAGCACAACCAAGGGGTTGGTGAGGATGTTGACCAACACTTCGAGCAGCAAATCTTTTTTATCCCGTTTACCTGTCAGCAGGAAAAAGCCCGTTTCAAAAACAAGGGTCAACGCAAGAGAAATCCCCAACGAAGCCAACAGCGCCTGACTCACAGCTTTGCCCTCTTCAGTCCTGCCCAGAGAAGAACAAGGGAAAGCGCTGCAAGCAGCGCAAACAACCATGCTGTGCTTTGCGGCACTATAACCCCGAGATAAACCGGCAGAAATCCGAGAAACAGCGCAAACGTCAGCAGGCCGAAAGCGAATCCTTTTGCGCCGGGCATGATCTTCGCCATTGCCCAAAGCGTGATCGGCATGGTCATATTAAATAACAACACCGCCGAAACACCCGCAACCGGAATATTCGGAAACAGAAAAAGCAAAGCAGCCAATCCCAGCGAGGTGATTACAACTTGTTTTAATCCAAAGCGGTCAGCCGCGAACCCGCCGGCGGTCTTGCCGAATACCACGGCAAAAATCAATACCAATCCCCAACTGCCGATTGTTTTCCACGAAAAATCCATTGCCAATCCCGCAAAGGAGCGCAGACAGACGACCGAAAATAAGCAAATCCCCGCAGTAAGAATATGTGCGGAACTTGTGCCTCCCAACGAAAAAGCGGCGTTCTTCGGATAGGTTCCTCTTTGGGCCCGATATACCGCAAAAATCAATGCCGCTGTCACCGCCATCGCAACCGGATAAAAAATTGCGGAAAAGCCGCTTCCGGTGCCCAATATTTTTCCGAAATAAATACCGAAAGCGCCCGGCGAAACAAATACGCCAAGCGCCCCCATTTTCTTTTCACTGATATTCAAAACATCGATACCGCCGCCGATATGAAACAGTGCGTTGCCCATTCCGAGGATAACCGTTGCTAAAATCGGAAACTGTACCGGTAAAAATGCGAACGCGACAAGGATGCAGCCGATGATCGCGAATAAATAATTCCGGTTCACTTTATCCGCGATGATTCCCAACGGCATCTGCATGGCGAAGGCGCAAAAATTATATAGCAGCACGCAGAGCAAACCGTCCGGCGTCCCCTCAATACTGCGAAACATAAAAAAGGCGCAGGCGAAATCCACTAAAAAGTGGGCTGCGGAATAGACGGCGACCATATGCCAAGGTCTATGCGTATATGTAATCATTTTGCCCTCCGATAATAAGTTTGTTTCAATAATCAGCGCTTCGTTATTATTAAATCGACAAACTCATTCCATATTGACAAAATTATACCATTTATTTCCCTTTTTTACAATCCCCTAAGCTGTCATCATGAGCGCAGCCGAAAGATCTCGAACTGATAACAGCCTCCGAAAATCAATCTTTCTTTGTCCGCTCCAACGCCAGCACATACCCGCCCGCACCGTATTTGAGACAGGTATTGACCCGGCTGATGGTCGCTGTCGAAAGCCCGGTCTCGGAAATGATCTCGGTATATGATTTTTTATCGGACAGCTTTTTCGCCACCGCAAAACGGCGCGAAAACTCCTTGATCTCGGCGGCGGTGCACAAATCCTCGAAAAAGTTATAGCACTCGTCGACGGTTTTTAATGTTAAAACAGCTTCAAATAAAAAATCGGTATCGGGTGCTTTGAGATTTTTATTCATAATAACACCTCATTATAAGTTTATTGAAGGGACAGAAAATCGCTTCCGGACAATGGCGTTCGTTCAATCAACATTTATACCGAAGCGGTTTTTCCGAGGCCTTTCATCGATAAGGCCTTGAGGGATTTGCTTTAGCAAGCCCTTACCCCCCTTGTTTGATTTTATGATCTACAACACTGCGCGAAGCCAACTCGGCGGAAACGTCCGACGGCGTGATGCCCATCTCGGCCATCAGCACCAGCGTATGGTAACATAAATCCGCGATTTCGCAGACCGCTTCTTTTTTATCGCTCTTCATCGCGGCTACAACGACCTCGGTGCTCTCTTCGCCGACCTTTTTTAAAATCTTCTCTTTGCCCTTTTGAAACAGATAAGTCGTATAGCTGCCCTCGGGCAATTTTTCTTTGCGGTCGCAGAGCAGCCCGTACAGCGCATCGAGCGAAAACGCATTTTTCTCCGCGCCCGCATCCTCATAAACCGTCTCGTAAAAACAACTTTCCTTGCCCGTGTGGCAGGCGGGGCCATCCTTGATGACCTCGACGTTCAGCGCATCGCCGTCGCAGTCGGCCGTGATACGGACAACATGCTGAAAATTGCCGCTGGTCTCACCCTTTCGCCAGAGTTTTTGGCGGTTGCGCGAAAAAAAGCAGGTCTTCTTTTCTGCCAGCGTGATCTCAAGAGCTTCCCGGTTCATATAGGCGACCGTCAGTACTTTGCGGCTGTAGAAATCCTGCACCACCGCGGGGATCAGCCCGTTTGAATCAAATTTCAATTGATCGATATTCATGTCTTCACTCCCTTATATCCGTACCGGAATGCCGTTTTGCGATAAATACTTTTTCAAATCCGAAATTTCGAGCTCGCCGTAGTGGAAGATGCTTGCGGCAAGCCCCGCGTCGACGTCGGTCTCACGAAACAGCGTTAAAAAGTCCTCTTTTTTACCCGCGCCGCCCGAGGCAATCACCGGGATTTTGACCCGTTTGCAGACCTCGTTCAGCAGTTCGATGTCAAAGCCCTTTTTCACGCCGTCGGTATCGATGCTGTTGATGACCAACTCGCCCGCACCGCTCGCCTCGCCTTTCACCGCCCATTCGAGCGCATCGATACCGGTGTCGGTTTTTCCGGCGGCGGTAAACACATGAAATTTCCCGCCCGCGCGCGCCACATCCATCGAGAGCACTACGCACTGGTTGCCGTACTTTTTGGCCGCCTGCTCAATTAACGGCGGGTCTTTGATCGCGCCGGTATTGACGCTGACTTTATCCGCGCCGCATTTTAATACCCGGTCAAAGTCGTCTACCCCCCGGATTGCGCCGCCGACCGTCAGCGGAATAAAAATCTGCCGTGCCGCCTTGGTCAGCGCGTCTGCGAACAGCGGTCGCCCCGACACGCTGGCGGCGATGTCGTAAAACACCAGTTCATCCGCGCCGCTGTCGTTATAGCGTTTGGCGAGCGCCACGGGGTCATCCACGTCGCGCAAACCCGAAAAATTCGTTCCCTTGACCACTCTGCCGTCCCGGACGTCGAGACAGGGTATAATCCTCCTCGTCAACATTACTCTCCTCCTAACAACAGGGCTTCTCTCAAGTCCACCGCCCCGGTATAAAGCGCCTTGCCGACGATTGCACCGCCGACGCCGGTCTGTTTTAAAATTTTCAAATCCTCAAGGCCGCTCACGCCGCCCGAGGCGATGATCTCCGTTTTCAACTGCACCAACTGTCGGTACATCTCCTGATTCGGCCCCTCCAGCATCCCGTCCTTGGCAATGTCGGTGCAAATCAACGCTCCTACGCCCATATCGGCGAGTTTTCGGCAAAATTCAAATGCGTCCCCGTCGGCTTTCGTCCAGCCGTCGGTAGCCGTCTGCCCGTTTTTAAAATCTACGCCGACCGCAATTTTCGTCCCATACTTCGAAAGTGCCTCCGCTAAAAACGCGGGGTTCCTGACCGCCGCCGTACCGATGATCACCCGCATGGCTCCGGCGTTCAAGTAGGCACTGACGGCTTCCATATCCCGAATGCCCCCGCCGATCTCAACCGACAGTTTTGTGCTTTTTAATATTTGTTCAATCACCGCGAAATTTTCACGCGAGCCGCTTTTTGCTCCATCCAGATCGACGACATGCAAATAACTTGCCCCCGCCGCCTCGAATTCCAACGCGGTTTTCACGGGATCCTCGCCGTAGACGGTCATCTTTGCATAATCCCCGCGCACGAGCCGAACCACCTTTTGCCCGGAGAGGTCAATTGCCGGAAATATCTTCATGCTCAAATTTGTACCTCGCAAAACGCCTTTAGAATTCTCAAACCGACTTCGCCGCTTTTTTCGGGGTGGAACTGGCAGCCGAAAATGTTGCCGCGCGAGACGACCGCAGGCACCGCCACGCCGTATTTGGCGGTCGCTGTGATATCTTTTTCGCACTCGTCGGCGTAATAAGAATGCACGAAATAGACAAAATCGCCGTCTTTGGTATAGCTCATCAGCGGGTCATCCGATCTTCGAAAATCAAGCGAATTCCACCCGATCTGCGGGATTTTGAGCGAAAACCCGGGTACGCCCGCAAACGGTTTGACACTGCCCCCGAGCAGCCCCAACCCCTCATGCACCCCGTATTCATAACTGCGGGCAAATAACAACTGCATCCCGAGACAAATACCGAGCAGCGGTTTTCCCGCCAGCGCCTGCTCTTTGATCACCGCGCCGAGTCCGCTCTTTAAAAGTTTTTGCGCCGCGTCTCCGAACGCCCCGACCCCGGGCAAAATAATCCGCTTTGCCGCTCTGATTTCATCGGCGTCTCCGGTGACCTTGCAGGGCTCGCCGACCGCTTCAAAGCCCGCCGCGAGCCCGAACAGATTTCCGACGCCGTAATCGACAATCGCCGTCATGTGATAAACCGTCCTTTAACAGAGATTTATATAATCGTGCCTTTGGAAGAAGGAATTTGATCTTTTTTGGCCGGATCGATTTTGACCGCAATCGCCATCGCCCGCGCAAACGCTTTGAACGCGGCTTCGGCGATGTGGTGGCTGTTTTCGCCACAAAATTGGCGCAAATGCACCGCTGCTTTGAGTTCCCGGGTCAGCGCCGTGAAAAATTCTTTAATCAACTCTGTGTCAAAGTCGCCGATCTTTTGAGAAGGAATCTCAAGCGCATACCCGAGCGTTGCCCGCCCGCAGATGTCGACCGCCGCAAGCACCAGCGCTTCATCCATCGGAAGAAACACACTGCCGTAACGCGTGATGCCCGCCCGGTCGCCGAGCGCGGTGTCCAGCGCCTTGCCCAAGCAGATGCCGATATCCTCCGCCGAGTGGTGAAAATCGACCTCGATATCGCCCTTGCAAGAAAGCTGTAAATCAAACCCCGAGTGGCATGCAAACAGCGTCAGCATGTGGTTTAAAAACCCGATGCCGGTATCGATGACCGCTTTGCCCGTACCCTCCAAACAGAGGGTCAGCGCAATGTCGGTCTCGTTGGTCTTGCGTGAAATCTGCGCGCTTCTCATGGCTATCACCCTTTCTGATTAATTTATGATCTTTCGCATCGTCTCTGAAAACTTCGCCGTTTGCATTTCGTCGCCGACGGTAATTCGCAAATAATCCACGATGCGCGGCTTGTCGAATCGCCGCACCAAAATCCCGTTTTTGCGCAAAGCGTCAAAGCACTCTTTTCCGCTCATAACCGCCGGTTTGGCAAACACGAAATTCGCCTTGCTGTCCAATACCGTGAAGCCCAGTGTCCGCAGTCCGTCGGTCAGCGTTTCGCGGTTTTGAATGATCTTCGCGCGGCACTCCTCAAAATAATTGACGTCATTGACGGCCTCGATGCCAGCGATCATCGACAGCGAATTGATGTTATAGGGGTTAAAACTGTATTTGAGCGTGTTCAGATCGGCGATCAATTCTTTGCTGCCGACCGCGTAACCGATGCGCCCGCCCGCCAGCGACCGCGATTTTGAAAAGGTCTTCACAACCAATAAATTTTCATATTCGCCGAGTAAAGCTACCGCGCTCTCCGTCCCGAAATCGACGTACGCCTCGTCGACCACGGTCAAGCGACCCGCCTTCATTAATTGCCGGATGCCGTCAAGCGATAACGCCATAGCGGTCGGCGCGTTCGGATTCGCGATCACCACCGTTTCGATTAAATCCGCGTAATCCGCCGGATCAAGCGAAAAATCGGCTTTCAAGGGAATCACTTTATCGGCAACCCCGAACATTTGGCAAAGCACCGGATAAAGCCCGTAAGTGATGTCGGCAAACGCCGCGCCTTTTTCGCAAAAGCCGTGAAAAATAAACGACAAAACCTCGTCGCTGCCGTTCCCGACAAACACGTTTTCGGGCGCAACTTGCTCAAATTTCGCAATCGCCTCGACCAGTTTCCGACAAGTCGGGTCGCTGTAAAGCCGAAGCCGCGACACCGCAGCCGCATTCACCACCGCGATCACCTTGGGCGACGGCGGAAACGGGCTCTCGTTGGTGTTCAACTTCATCAATCGGTCCATATCCGCCGGCTGTTCGCCCGGCACATACGGCACAAGGTTTCTTAATTTTGAATCTATATACCTCATATTAATTTTCCTCAAACCTTGCAAGAACGCTCTCGGCATGCGCGTCAAGCCCCTCGGCACGCGCAAAATTCACAATCTTTTCGGAAACACCCGAGAGCGAATTCGCGTCGTAGCGAATATAGCTGCTCTTTTTCACAAAATCGTCGACCGACAGCGGGCTTGAAAACCGCGCAGTGCCCATCGTAGGGAGCGTGTGATTAGTTCCGGCCAGGTAATCGCCGAGCGCCTCTGGGGTATAGTTACCCAAAAAGATGCTGCCCGCGTTTTTGACTTTGCTTAGCGCCGCGTCGGGGTCTTTTACGCACAGTTCCAGATGTTCCGGAGCCAACGAATCGGAAATTTTGAGCGCTTCGTCGAGCCCCGCGATAATGATCATGCCGTTGTTTTCGAGCGACACCGAGGCGATTTCGCTTCTCGGCAGCGTCTCAAGGCGCGTTTCAAGTCGCTTGACTACTTCCTGCCCAAACGCTTCGGTCTCGCAAATCAACACCGCAGAGGCGTTTTTGTCGTGTTCGGCCTGCGAGAGCATGTCCGCCGCGATAAAGTCGGGATTCGCGCTCCCGTCGGTGATAATCAAAATCTCGCTCGGCCCCGCCAGCATATCGAGCCCGACCATCCCGAACACCCGCCGCTTGGCCTCGGTGACATAGGCGTTGCCCGGCCCGACGATCTTGTCAACTTTGGGCACGCTCTGCGTCCCGTACGCCATCGCCGCAATCGCCTGCGCGCCGCCGAGCGCAAAAACCCGGTCAACCCCGGCGATTTTGGCCGCCGCCAATGTCGCCGCAGGGATTTTGCCGTCTTTGCCCGGAGGCGTCGTCATGATGATCTCTTTGACGCCCGCGATTTTTGCCGGAATCACATCCATCAAAACGGTCGAGGGATAGCGCGCCGTGCCGCCCGGAATATAGACGCCTGCTTTTTCAATCGGTGTAAACCGCTGGCCCAGCACCGCACCGTCGGGTCGCTTGAATTCAAACCCTTCGCGTTTTTGTTTGGCATGGAACTCTTTGATATTCTTCGCCGCCGTCTTCAAAGCCGCCAGCAAAGCGCCGTCAATTCCTTTTTCGGCTTTATCAAGCTCTGCTTTATCCACTTCGATTTCGGCAAGTTTCACGCCGTCGAACTTTTCTGTAAACCTCAAAAGGGCGCTGTCACCCTCCGCAACCACGGCTTTGATAATTCCTTCAACCGCTTCGCAGACCTGCTTCGGGGTCTCGGAAACACTGCGGCAAAAGATATTTTTATTATCAAGGTTTTTTATATCAACGATTTTACAATTTATTTTCATTTCAATTTCTCCATTCTGTCCCGAATCCCGTCGATCATTTCCCGCTTGAACTGATAAGCGCTCTTGTTCGCAATCAACCGTGCGCTCGAATGCACGATGGTCTCGAGCACCGAGAGGTTGTTTTCTTTCAAGGTCGTGCCGGTCTCAACAATGTCCGAAATCACGTCGCTGAGCCCGGTCACGGGGGCAAGTTCGATGCTGCCGTTTAACTTGATCAACTCAATGCGCCGATTTTGTCCGGCATAATGCCGCGCGGTCACATGAGGATATTTGGTCGCGACTCGAAGCGGCACCGAGGGATCCTCGACAAAGCCGTTTTTCGCCGCGATCACAATGCGGCATTTTCCGATACCGAGATCACACAGCTCATAGACATCCGGCTCGGTTTCGAGTAAAACATCCTTGCCGACCACGCCGATGTCCGCCGCGCCGTGCACCACATAAACCGCCACATCGGACGGTTTGACGAGCAAATAGCGGACCCCCGCCCCGGCGTTTTCAAACACCAACCGGCGGTCGGAGCCGTCCATCCCGGGGCAGCTGAGCCCGAGCTTTTGAAATTTATCATAAACCTGGTCGCCTAAGCGGCCTTTGGGAAGCGCAATATTCAGCATTTTACAGATCTCCCATTACGATGGTTTTCTTGGCGCGCACACCGGCGCTTTGGTCTTTTTCCGCACGTACGGAAAATCCGTGCGCCCGCATTTCCTCGGCCTTTTGCAACACTTCGCAGGGATCGCAGTTGCCGTAGACCAGTAAAATATCCGTATCGAATTCCTGCGGCTCGTAAAACACCCGTTCCAGTTCGCCCAAATAGATCGCGAATCCAATCGCGTTCTGCGGCTTGTCAAACCGCCGCATCAAGCCATCGTAACGTCCGCCCGCGAGCACCGCCGAAGCCGCTTTCGAGATATACCCCCGCATGACAATGCCGTTATAATAATCCGGCGAATTGACCGTCGAAAAGTCGATGCGAATCCATTTTTCCAGCCCCGCCGCGCAGAGCAGTGCCGCAAGCGCTTTCAATTCATCAAACGCAGCTTGAGTGCGCTCGTTTTTAACAAGTCCCTTTAAAAATGTAAGGTCTTTGGTCGGTTTTTCGCAGAGGGTGCAGAGTGTCTGCGCAAGTTCTTCATCACCGCAAATCACAGCCAGTGCCGCGCGGTTTTTCCCGGCCAAAGCGGCTAACAATTCTTCGTTTAAATTTGAATCCCCGAAAATCCCGGCCAGAAAGCCCATATGCCCGATGTTTAAAAGATAGTTTTCGTCGAGCAGTGCCAGCGATCTCGCGGCCAAAATCACCACTTCGGCCTCGGAAAAAGCATCGTCGGCCCCGATGTATTCAAGTCCCGTCTGCCCGATCTCGCGCACCTCGCCGTCGCTCTTTTTCATCCGAAACACATTTTCGTCGTAAAACAGCTTGACGCGCACGGCTTCGGGCGCGACGTTTTTGATGATGCTCAAAGTCACGTCGGGTTTTAAGGCCATCAATCGCCCGCCCGCTCCGGTGAACGTGATAATCCGTTCCCCCGTCAGAAAACTCTTGTTTTCGCGGTAGGTGTCGTAGGTCTCGAATTTGTCCATTCGATATTTTTGATAGCCGCAGCGCTCATACAAAGCGCGCAGCTGAAGCGGAATTCGGTCAAACAACGGCAGTTTTTCGGTCATCGGGATCCCCTCTCAAGGTTTATAACCCCATTATACACCGCTTTATCGCTTTTGTAAACTAAAGCGGTAAAGTATTTTTAAATTATTCGGCATCGCTCCTTTGATTTAAATGTATGATTCATCAATTGAATAAGAAATGAAGTTGCAAGAAAACCGGTATTTTTTATCAGCAAACATAATTAAGAAAGGCAGGGCTTATGCCCTGCCTTATTTAAAACTTTGTGAAAATTACGCCATCATCGGCTGTGTTTTTACGGAATCATTCATTATATAACGATTCGCGGGACTTCTCTCGAATTCCGCTACCAGCGCCTTTAAAAACATCAGGCAGCTTTCGAATCTGATCGCTTTACCGTCTTCGGTTTCGGCGACGCCCTGCCAGGACGCATTTTGACGGGAATTAATGCGAACGACCAAGGTCATCAATTCGCCTTTTTTTTGTTCGGGAAGAATCGGAATCACCTTTTCGGTATAGTTGGGTTTTGTAAACTTCTGATTTTCTTCAAGGAAACTGCGCAGCCGCTGGAACGCGCAGGGATAACCGATGGTGTCCAGCATTTCTTCCATCTGGAGCAGCATGCTGCCGACATCCGTAAAATTCCAGGGACTCGGAAGAATCGGGCACAACAGCCGCCCGCTTAAAATGCCGTTTATTGATTTGTCAATACACACCGTGATGCCCGTGTTATTATAATTATACATGTCTGTCTCCAGCATCAGCATGAATTGAAACGGGCGAAACAATATCTCGCTCTTTTCGTTTTCATTATACTAAATATCGGTTGCATCTCGGTTACATTTTCGAATTTCAGCGTCAAAACTTCGACTTATTTTTGTAATTTTCGCATGACTTGTTCAGGATTAATACTAAATATCTCGGCGTTTTGCACAGAAATTTTTCCCTTTTCAACCAATTCGCAGATTGAAGCGTCCATGGTGATCATACCCTCGCTCCGGCCGGCATAAATCACACTGTCGATCTGGTGTGTCTTTCCCTCGCGAATCATCGTGCGGATGGCGCTGTTGACAACCATAATCTCAAACGCGGGGGCTACGCCGCTGCCCACTTTCGGGATCAGCTGCTGTGAAACCACACCTTGCAAAATCATTGAAAGCTGAATACGGACCTGTGCCTGCTGAGACGACTGAAATACATCAACGATGCGGTCAATCGTATTTGCAGCCCCGGTCGTATGCAGCGTAGAAATCACCAGATGCCCGGTCTCGGCTGCGGTAAGAGCCGCCCGGATGGTCTCGTAATCGCGCATTTCGCCGAGCAGAATTACGTTGGGTGCCTGGCGCATCGCAGCCCGAAGCGCAGTATCGTAACTGAGTGTATCCACGCTCAGCTCACGCTGGGTCACGATGCTTTTATTATGCCTGTGCAGATATTCAATCGGGTCTTCAATTGTGATGATATGCGCGCTGCGGGTCTTATTGATATGGTCGACCATGCACGCCAGAGTCGTCGACTTTCCGCTTCCCGCCGGGCCCGTCACGAGCACAAGACCCTTTTTCCGGTCGGCAAGCCCGATGACGGCATCGGGAATGCCCAGCGACAATCGGTCGGGCAGTTCAAAGCTCAGCGCTCTGACCACCGCCGAATATGAGCCGCGCTGCCGGAAGGCGTTGACGCGAAACCGTGACAGCTGCGCCACCGAAAAGGAGAAGTCGTCGTCTCCCTGCTCGGCAAGTATCTTGAACATGCGGTTTGCAAGTCCGTAAATCTGACGGACGAGCGCTTCGGTCTGTTCGGGCGTAAGCCGCTTGTCGTTCAGACGCACGATTACCTCATCAATTTTTAACGAGACCGGAAGACCGGTGATCAACAAGACATCCGACGCCTTTTTATCTACCGCCATCCGAAGAATTTCACTCAATTCCATTATCTATTCATCCTTTCAGAGACTTGCTTTTTTTCTTGTTACGGCTGCCATACCCGGACTGCGCTTTCCGGCGCTGAAGCGCTCGCGCCGACGACTTCAAAAACCGTGTATTCATATTTTCCGGCCGCAGTGACGTAAAACGCGGCATGAAGGCTTATGTTTTCGTCTATCTGAAAAGCCATATCGTATTTCACCCGATCGCCCTCAACGATGCCCGGTGCTTCCGCAAGCGGATAAGCCGCGGCAGCGCTGCGCACAAATTCGGCACATTTCACCGTCGCCGCATAATACTTTCTGACATAATCGGCGTTTTTCTCGCTCAGCCGCAAATCCGCCCGCGCGGAACTGACCGCAAGCGTAGCAAATACCGTTAAACACAGCACCGCAAAAATCAAAAAGATAGAAATGATTCCAAGCCCGTAAGCGCCTTCGCTCCTTTTCATTCCTGCCCGCCACCTCCGCTCAGATCAATCATTCCGGCACTCAGGCGATAGATCTCCGCTCCGGCATCGGTCACGAGGATATCGGCGGTGCCTTTTTGCGCATCTACTGTGACGATGAGCTGATACTGTCCGTTTTCCGCGGTCTGATGCCAGTCCTTGTCATACTCCGCGGTAAAAACATTACCCGCGGCGTTCGCGCCGACAACCGACTCTAAATTCTTTTGATAATCGCCGTTCAAGAGTTCCGCCGCATTCTGCGCCAAACAAACCGCCTGCGTCAGCCGGGCGCTGTTTTTGCTCTCACGGTCGGCTTCTGCGAATAAGCCGACGCAGATCGCGCAGCAGATTGCAAAAACCAACACCGCCGACATCAATTCAATCATGATCAGGCTGCTTTTTCTCCCGGTATCCTTCATTCCGACATCCCCTTCAAGGCGATCAATGCGGTATTTGCGCTGCCGGATTCGTCGGTCACGGTTACGGTGATAAAGCCGCTGTCACCGGTGATCGAAAACGCTTTAGCCGGAACCAGCGCCGTTCCGGCGCTTTCGCCGATCTCCGCGTCCGCCGGACAAAACAACTCGCAGATGGAGCCGTCGTAAAAATAGATTTTCGTCACATATTCCTTGTCGTTAAAAGTGTTGCTCAATAACAGCGCTTCGCCCTCACCGAATTTTCCGACCGTAACTTTCCCGGCCCGATCGGCTCTGCGCACCCGGTTCATGATATAAGAGACCGCCATACGCCGACTGTAATTTTGGTTCGAACCGCTGACAACGCTCTCATAAACCGATATTCCCATCGCGGTCAACAACATCGCAAGCAAGGCAAAAATCAGCAGCGGGATTAAAACCGCTACCCCGGAGAGCATGTTTTTTCCGGCTTTTTTCATGGCTGCGTCCTCAACGTCACGGTCACATCCGGCAGAATGTTATCGCCGATGTATTCGTAATGGATCGTATATTTTTCCTCATTGGCAGATAACCCGTAATGGCTGCGCAAATATTCCACATCCGACGGATACCGCCCCTCCAGCGCGTAACACTGCATCGCAGCTTTTAAAACGCTGTCGCCGACAATCTTCCGGCCGCGCTCCGCACTCGAACGGTCATAGGCTTTTACGCCGAGCATTGCCGCAAGCACCGCAACCGCAAAGACCAACAGCCAACTCAACGTTTTGCGAAGCGAATGGTCTTTTTCTTTTATAAACATACCGTCACCCGATCGAATTCATGATCGCGGTAAGAGGCAGCATCACCGAGAGCAGCGCCAGACCCACCATCACGCAAAGCACGATCACAATGGCGGGTTCGACTCTTCCTACCGCGGCCGAAATGCGTTCATCAGCCGCTTCTTTATATCTGCGCGCCGTTTCCGCCATTGCCTCCTCCGCCGCGCCCGCCTTAATGCCCGCAGACAGCAGTCCCGCCGAGAGGCCGGTCATCAAGCCGCTGCCGCTTACCGCCGAGCTGAAAGATTTGCCCTCCTCCAACAGCTGAAGGCACTTCTCGGCGTCTTTGGATACTTTTTTATCCCTGACAACGGTCATCGCACCTTTAATTGCCGTGCTGTAATTTTCTCCTCCGGCCAACAACATTGCCGCCGCCGAACTGAAATCGGAAAGCGCCATTTCTCTTGAGAGCTTCCTGCCTCCGAAAACCGCGACTCCGATTTCGCGCACTCTCTCCCTGCCCTTTTCACGCGCCGATATCATCAGCAGCGCAAGGCCGGTACCTATAGTCAAAACGGCGATGGCGAATGCGATCCATTTTGACGCTTCTCCGAAATTCAGCAAAGCGGTCGCCGTTGCCGAGAGCTCGATGCCCAAATCTTTATAAACCCCGGCAAAAACCGGGAGCACACTGACCGTCAGAACCGTGACGACGATTACCATCAAGAGAAGCATGATCAGCGGATAAGTCACCGCGCGGCGGATATTCGACGAGATTTCGGAAAGCCGCTCATAATGCTCCGCCAGCCGTATGCAAACCTGCTGCAGTTTCCCCGAGGTTTCTCCGAGTCTCAGCATGCTGAGCATATACGCCGGAAAGACGCCGGTGCTTTCGGCGGCTTCCCAGAGCGGGCTCCCGCTTTCCAGTTTTTCATGCATCTTCCCGAGAATTTCGGCTTCGCGGCTGTCCGTGCAATCCGCCTGCATCGCGAAAACAGCAACCGCGGGTAAAATACCGGCTTTCATGATCATTGCAAGCTCGCGGTTGAATGCTCCGAGCTCTTCGTCAGTAAGTTTTCTAATTTTCGAAACCATTTTTATAACCACCCTTTCGCAGTTCGGCTGAAAATCTACCTTTCAATCCGGGTCACATTCTAATAATGATATTTTTCCGTATAAGTGACGACTTTACTGTAAAGTGAATTGAGCTTCGCATTGCTGCGATATGCCGCTACATAGGTCGGATCCATCATCAGCCATCCGTGACCGTCGTATAAAATAATACCGCTGATCCAGCCCTTACCGTCCAGCCAGACGTCAATCCAGGCATGGTAGGCATCGCCCGTGTAGCCGATGACCAATTTACAGGGAATCCGATTATAACGCAGCATTCCCGCCATTAAACTCGCATAATCGAAACAGATGCCTTTTTTGGCGGATAATACATTATCCAAAACCGGAATATAACCGGTCTTTACCGTTTTTGCAAACTCATAATCATATACAATGGTCTTTGTGACGTAATCGAAAATCGCTGAAGTCAGCTCCACATCGGTAGATATTCCTTTGGCGAGTTCTTCGGCTTTTGCTTTTGTGTTCGGCGCGGAGGCAAAATCGACGAATTGGTTGGAATATAAATACGGCAGAAAGTCGCTGCGCAGTTCGGCGGTGATCACACAGGAAAACATCACCGCATAGCTGGATCCGCCGATTCCCTCCACAATATTCACCGTATAAGTTCCGCTGCCCTGATTCAAAGGCAATATCTCATTTTTGTTTGCCGCGATGTCGTAGTTATATGTAGTGCCCCCGCTCTTGATCAGCTGGGCTTTCAACCGTCCCCCGGCACCGCTCCCGCCGTATTTGACGATGATATAACCCTCCGACAGATTGCTGCAGTCGACGCTCCCTCCCTCTTCGCCGGACCGGACGTCGGCTCCGTAAACGATCTCCCTCGTCTCGGGGGTATCGGGCGAATAAACGCGTTTGACAGGGCCGCTCGGGACAGACGATTCTGTCTGTGAAGCCGCTTGAGATGACGCCGGGAGTGAGGAATCCGGATTCGCCGTTTTCGACGATGCAACCGAGGTCTTAGGCGCAGACGATGCGGCAGAAGATATTTCAGAAGAAAGCGTTAAAACCGAATCCGCGGAACCGATGGAGCCGCTGCTCTGCGGTTCCGGCTGTGACATGGCGGCAGAGGCCGAAGAGGCGGCGGAAAAAGAGGAAAAGGATGAAGACGATGTCTTTGATACGGGTGCGCAGGAGCCCGTTGAAAACATCGCCAGAATCAACGCCGCAAAAAATGCCGTTATCTTCTTTTGTTCCATACTTTTCCTTAAAAAAAGAAGGCCTATTCGGCCAACTCGATTTGCTGAAGTTTATAACTGATCGTCATCCAGTTTTTACGGTTGTTTTTATAAAACGCGCCGATGATTCGCCGCATTACCATCTCGCCGTCCTCGAAGGTCAGCGCCGGGAGCATGATAACAAATTGCTGCGGACTGTATTTGGCCACGACGTCGCCTTTTCGCAGCGACGTCAAAATGCTCTCTTCCAAATGATCCATAACCGAAACCAGAGATTTTATCGGAGGCATTTTACCGGTCTGTGCCGAGACAGTCATCAAAGCTACATAAATTGAAAGACCCAGCCTTGCCGCGCGCCTTGCCTCAAGCCGGTAGGCCTCGCGGAAAAAGCCGTATTCGCAGTAGAACGCGCCTTTTGTTTTTTCCGATTCGCGCAGGTCTTCAAAAATCATGGAAAGATCCGTTTCATAATCTTTTTGGATTTTCATGATCTCTTCATACAGCCGGTGCAGTTCCTCGGAGGGTTTTACTCCCAAATTGCGGTAGAGAAGATCGGTTATTGTTTTGTATTTTTCCATTGCCGCCTGTTCTTTGCCCTGACGAAGCAGAGCGGTAATCAGCAGGCAATAGAGTTTTTCGTCCATTGAGTCGTGTTGAAGAGCCTTCGTGCAGTAATCCTCCATTTCCCCATACAGACCCCTCGCCTGCAGCAAATCGGATATGCTGTATACAGCGTTGAGATACATCGTATGATAATGGGTCTGGAGCGTAATTACCCAGAGTTCGCTCACCAGTTTCTGCAAAAAATCTCCGCGGTATAAACGCAGTGCTTTAGCATAGTAATCGATGGCCTCTTCTTCGGAAACACCCTTGGCTGCGGCTCGTTTGCACAGCCGCTCGAATTGCTCGACATCGACAACGCATTTGACCTCGGGATTGAGGCAATAGCTGCCGCGCTGAGCGATAATCAGTTCGCCGGAAGGGTCAATCGGTGCCAAAAACGCTCTTACCCGATAAAGCAGGGTTTTGAGGGCGCTGATGAGATTGTCGCTTTCGCTGTCGTCATTTCCCCATAAGAGATCAAAAAACTCTTCGTGCGAAATACGCTTGCCGCGATTGGTGATGATATAGGCAAGAAAATTCCACATTTTCATCGATCGGTTGGCCGCATCGGAGACGACGCCGTTTCCCGCGCGAATCTCAAAACGGCCGAGCATCGAAATATAGACCAGGTCGGAATTTTCTTCAGACACAGCTGCGGCTGCGGTGATCTTCCCGGGTTTTACATCCATCGTAACCCTCCTTTACGACTGCAATCAGGAAACAAATATACCGCCCCGGCCTTAATTTTTAATTGTACAGCCAAAGCGGTTACATTATATCATACAATTATGCCAAAGAAAAGGCATTTTTAAAATATTTTGCGGTTATATGTCCGAAAATATACCTTTTTATAGGCGCCAATGGATCATTTTACGGCTTTCTCGGCATATTCTTTCGCCAATCTGACATAAGTCACATAATCGGACATCTTGACGCTCGGCGGGGTCTGATGGTCGACCGAAGCGACATAACGCCCGTGCCGTAACGCCGGGAGCAGCCGTTCGAACTCCGCCCGCATGCTCTTTTCGGCATCGAAATTCGGGTCTTGCCTTCCGTTGAACATGCACATCTTGTCAAATCCGCCGACCCAGATAAAGTCGGGAAACTTTTTCGAAAGCTCGACGATATCGACGCCGGCCTGCCGTTCCAGCGGCAGAATGCCCTCCATGCCCGCGCCGATCAGCCAGGGTACCATCTTGGAGATATCGCCGTCCGAGTCGACGACGGCTTTGATGCGGTGCTTTTTGAGCTCGGGGATGATGCGCTGATAATAGGGCTTCATAAATTCGTCGAAGATGTCTTCGGACAGCATCGGCCCGTTGTTATACGACATGTCCTCGGCAAATGTCATAAAGTCGGGCTCGATAATCGCGGTGAGTTTTTCCAGCATCCGTAACTGCCAATTCACTAAGTCCTCACAGATCTCGTGATACATCTCCGGCTCGTCGTAAAACGAATACAGGTGCGGCTCAATGCCGAGCAGCACGCGCGGCCACCAAAAGAAGCCGTCCATGGTGAACCAGGTGATCTCGCCCTGCTGCTGCAATTTTGCGGCTTCCTTGAGACGTTCCTTGATCGGTTCGACGGCGTCGGGGAGAATCCAGCCGTTTTTGCGGGCCTCGCGGTACTGCTGAATATTATGAATGACGGGTGCGCCGTGAGAAATCGGTTTGGGCAGATCGGGTGTGCTGTGCTGCAGCCAAAACTGATAATTTCGGTCCATATTGAAATAATCATAAATCCCGACCCTGCCGAGGTCTTTCGGTAAGCCCTGGCTCTCCCAGTTTTGGACGGTTTTGTCCCACCATCCGGCCCATTCGATCACAGGCAGCCGGTCATCGGGTTTTTTGCCGTTAAAAATGCACTGCAGACGTTCTCTCGGTGTCATAAAAATTGTTCCCCTTTTACTTATGGTAAACGCCGTACTCGTGCGCCGTGTTGTAGGCGGCAAGCACGTTTTCCAGCGGGCTGTTGTCCTGAATCGCATGGGTCGGGGCAAACGCGTAACCGCCGCCCGGCATCATGATGTCCAGCGTCTCTTTACAGTTCTTGATGACATCCTCGACGGTACCGTAGGCGAGCGGCCCCGCGGTCGAGATGCAGCCATGGAAAGCCAGCCGGTCGCCGTAGGTCTTTTTCAGATACGCCGGGGCCATATTGGCTGCTTCGGGCTGCAGCGTATCGACAATGTTGATGCCGATCTCGATAAAATCATTAAACGCCCAGCTCGACGAGCCGCAGGAGTGGATCATTGACATCTTTCCGTAATGCTGTGCCAGCCGGGTGAACTTCTCATGGACCGGACGGATATGGCGCAAATACAAATCGCGGCCGATGATCGGGCCCTTCTGGGTGCCCAAATCTTCGCCCATCCAGAAAAATGTGATATCATCGTGAAACTTCTCAAACATCCGCTCCATAACCGCAAGCTGTTGATCGGTTTTGCGTTTGATATAAGTAAGCGTGGCTTCATCGTCGGTGATCAGGTTGACAAGCACTTCCTCCATGCCCATCAGCATACCGGTCGAGTTGATGATGTCCCCGACTCCGGCATGGCCGAAATAGATGGCCTTATCGGTGTTGGCGCGCAAAAAATCGCGGCACCCCTCATAGTTATAATCATCGGGATCGGGCATCGGCCAGTTAGCAATGGTCTCTTCGTCGGCACCCGCCAGCGGGAAATCACAGTAGTCCTGATATCCGCCCGAGCCATGCTCAACCCAACGGGTATGGATGCCGGAGGTGGGATCAACCGAGATACCGGGTTTATTCGACGGTTCGAACAGCGGTTTGCCGATATATCTCGGCCAAATGCCGAAAAAGTCGCAGCCGAGACCCATTTTTACGGCATACCGGTCACCGGGATCAACACCGAGCGCCGCCGCAACCTTGCGGTTGATGCCGGCATTGGTCTCATAATCGATCGGAACCCGATCCGGAATTTCTCGCGCAAACGCCGTCAGCACCCGCTGACGGGAAGTCATTTCGGTTTTTTTAATGTTGATAACGCCCATTTTTTAAAGCCACCCTTTCGCACCTTTTTGAATGTTTGGTTTTCCCGGCGAAGCCAAAGGACCAAACTCTCTGTTTGAAAAATTTATTTTTCAAATCCTTATCCGATCATTTTTTTCAGCCGGTCATGAAGCCGTCTCATATACAACATAATTAACTTTGACAGCGCGATATCGTAGAAGATAAAAGCAATGTTTCCGAGTCCCCACAGAAGCGGAATGCTGTATCGGCCGAGCACCGTGTCCTCAAACCCGGTCACGAAAAACAACCGGGTGCTCAAAAAGTAAAATCCCACCAACGCGAGGTTGAAAACCGCCAGCTTGACCGCCCAGCAAAGCACGTTCGATTTGATCTTCTCAAACGGGGCTTTCGCAATCGGGTACCACCCCAGGACGCAGCAAAATAATATTCCCGCCTCTTTATCGGTGATCAGCAGCATCGAAAGCAAACCCACCGCGGCAAACGCGCTCACCGAAGTTTTGAAACCGAACTCGATCACGAGCGGAACGAGCAGCATCCCCGCCAGCGCCGCCAGCGAATACGATGCCGTCGGCAGCACGCCCGCAAGCAGCATCAGCGCCAGCGCCAGCGCCGTGATCACGCCGCCGAACGCCACGGACCTTGTTTTGGTTTTCATCGCTTCCTCCGCAATTCAAATCAGAATTCAGAGTTTAACAGCACGTGCACAAGTCGCCGCCCATACATTCGCAGCAGGTGTCGGCGCAGCACAGACCCGTGCACATGTCGCAGGGGCCGCAATTATTTCCGCAGCCGCCGGTTCCGGTCTGGCGATAAGGCCCGTTTGGCTGTTGGTTGGGTGAACCGTAATTCCCCGAGCGCTGCCACTTGACGCGGCTTGTCGCCGAGGCGTATTCGTTGTTTTGAGGATCCATGTTGGCCGCGCGCTCGTAATTCGCCGCCGCCTGCTCCATCCAGCCGCGCCGTTCGAATACGACGCCTTTTAAATAATACCATTCCGCGTTTCGGGCCGAGCTCGGAAAGCGCTCCAACGCGCTGTCGGCACCCGCATAATCTCCGCGCGAAATAAAGCCGCGGACTTCGGCGAACTGCGTGCTGCCTGTGCCCTCGCCCGCGCCCGAATTGCCTCTGCGGGCAGACATGACGCGGTCATAGGCGTCATTGATCTGCTGCATCTTCTCTTTGGCTAAATCGGCCATCGGATTTCCGTTGTAATTGTCGGGGTGATATTTGCGCGCCAGTTCGCGGTAGGCGGCCTTGATCTGCTCTTCGGTGGCATTCGGGGCCACTCCGAGCACTTCATAAGGATCCATTTATATCCGTTCCTTTCATAAAAAATCAGGTTGTATTCTCAGTTTGTTTTGTGAAAATTGTGTCTGTCGTTTTGCTTTTTTATTTTTCCGGTGTCGGGGCTCATGATGTCATTTTGAACTTTAAGCGTCCCCAACTCTATTATATTATCGATAACAGGGTGATGATATTGTGAGGGAAGTTTATCATACCGCGCTGAGACCTCGGTTACGCACAGGTTCAAAACCTCGATTCTGCGTTCCGGACAGGCCTTGAACGGATTGAATCCGCCGCTCTTTTGATCTTTTTTCAAATCGTCCGCCGCGTCGATCAGATATACCCAGCGCCCCAGCATGTACCCGAACTCATATACTGAGCGTTTTCCTGCCGGATTTTGTTCGCAGCTTTCTAATAGTTTTCCGAGCGCGGCCGCGGTCGGGTCTGCGGCCAAGTCGATTCCGGAATCGGGGTCTTTTTCAACGCGCAGCTGATTTTCAAAACCCTCGGCGATGATCGCGCGCAGTCCGGGATAATCCCGCTCCGCCCGCTTAAGCGGTCTTTTGAAAAACGGTTTGAACAGTATTCGCAGCCGTTTTCCGTCGGCAATGTCGTCGCAGAGCTTATAATAGCTCATCACCACCGCCGCCGCCGCACTGAATTTGGTGGCCTCGTTTTGACACAAAGGCCGTTTTTTGGCCGGATTCACCGCGCACCGAAACGGTTTTGTCACTTCGTTCTCCCCGGTCGCGCACATCCGAAACAATGCCGCAAAAACAAAATCATAGGAAAGCGAAAGCCGAAGCATCGGCGCGTATTGCTGAAGGTCGCGGCACACCCCGCAGTAAACCGCCTTGTAATTATCATATTCGCAAACGAGCAGCCGCGGGGTAAACGGCTTGATATAACCAAACATATAAAGCCGTCCTTTCATTTGAGTTGGGATGTTTCATCTTTTTGGCGTTTAGCCAATAAGATGAAATTCCGGAGTCCGTTAAAAAATTTTCGGACTTATCGGCGCAGCCAGACCGACATTTCGCTCGGTCCGCGGTTTGCGAACGCATAATACGGAATCAATTTCAGACGAATCGGCTGTGCATTTCCGCTGTAAGGCCGGTAAAGCAGCGGGCTGCTGTCGTATTCACGCAAAGCCGACACTGTCAGCGTCTGCACACCGAGCGCACCGTCTGAACCGATTTCGCATTCAAGCGGAAGCTTGACCCGCACATTGTCGAGATATTCGCCGTTGTCAACGCCTTCGGCACAATAAACAACCGGCCCGCGCATCACCGCAATGCGTCCGGCGTCTTCGGTGACGCGGGTGTTGGCTTCATAGGCAATCGGCTCCATCGAAAAATCGAGTTCCACCGCGAAGTCGTCGCTTGCAATGTCGATATAGGCATATCCGTTTTCGGCTTTATATACAGCTTTGATTTCGGGTTTTTCGCACCAGCCGGGCAGACGGACGGCCAACTTTTTGCCTTTTGCGCCCGCAGTACGAATCGAAATTTTTCCGTCTGTCGGATACTGCGTGGCCTGCGTAACGGTCACGGCTTTTTCTCCGGATTTAAAGTTCGCATTCGAAGCGATATATTGATGCACAAAAACGGTGTCATCTGAAGCGCTGTAGATCATTCCGCCCAAAGAGGCGATAAACCGGGTCACATTCGGCGGGCAGCAAGAACAGTTAAACACCCTGACCCGTTCGGGAATCGGTTTATAATCCGGGTCTTTTGACATCGAGGGATGCCGGTCGCGGTCCCAAAGCGTGAGTTTTAAAGGATTGGTATAGAAAAACTTTTCGCCGTCGAGCGAAAGCCCCGCCAAGAATCCGTTGTACATCACCCGTTCGACGGTGTCGGCATAGCGGCTGTCGGCTTCGAGATTTAACATCCGGTCGGAAAAAAACGCAAGCGCGATTGCCGCGCAGGTTTCCGCATAGGCGCCCTTGTTGGATAAATCCCAGTCGACCGTGAACGCCTCGGAGTGATTGGTGCTTCCGATGCCGCCGGTGATATACATCCTGCGCTCGGTGATGTTTTTAAAAAGCGCCTTGCAGGCATCGAACAGCTTTTCGTCGCCGCGCGCCCGGGCATTGTCCGCCATTGCGCTGAACAGATACCCCGCGCGGACGCTGTGCCCCTCCGCGGTCTTTTGTTCCCGCACCGGCAGGTGGGCCTGACCCGAGAACTTGGTATATCCCCAGGGGCATTCCCATAGATCCTCCGGCGTTCCGCGCGTATCGATAAAATAGCCCGAGAGTTCGAGGTATTTCGGGTTTCCGGTCACTTTCCAGAGTTTGATCAGAGCCAGTTCGATCTCTTCATGCCCCGGCGTCAGATATGTGGGATTGTTTTTGCTGACCAAAAATACATCGTAGATCAAATCGGCATAATCACACATGATCTTTAAAAATCGATCTTTTCCGGTTGCCTCGTAATAGGCGGCCGCCGCTTCGATCAGATGCCCCGCGCAGTATAATTCATGCCATTGTCTGTTTTTAAATTTATTCGCCGGGTCGACAATTGTAAAATAGATGTTAAAATAACCGTCGGACTGCCGATGCGCTTCAATTTTGTCAATCACATCTTCGATTTTTGCCTCAAGTTCGGGGTCCGGTTTTTTATGAATGAGATAAGCGGCGCTTTCAAGCCATTTCGCGACATCCGAGTCCCAAAAAAAGTGCGGTTTATTGGGCTTGCCTTCCGCCCAGTCAAAATCGAATGCGGCAAAACGCCCCGTATCCTCAAATCGGTCGCGCACCGCGCGGATGGTCACTTCACGGTTTATTTGCTGCTTCTGTCCCCAAAAACCGCCTTGATCGATGTCTACATCTTGAAATGGGATATGTTGGAAATATTGCATAAAAAGCGAACCCTTCTTTTGTGCATAATTTTACTATTGTCAATCCTCGAATTTTTGATCCAGCTGCGCGGCTCGTTCCGGAGACGGAGCAAATACCCGCTCATAAAATTCCCCGTTTCGGCTCTTTTCATTTTGTTCATACCGTTCTTTTATTCGTGCTTTGCGAATTTCTTCGGGCGCTTCGACTTTTATCCATTTGAATTCGATTCCCGCTGCTTTAAAAAACGATTCGGCTTCCGTTCGCTCTTCCCGTGTCCAAAATCCCGCGTCAATCACGCTGTCCATTCTCTTTTGATCGAGTTTTTGTGCCGTTTTAAACAGATATCGCATACATCTTCGCTCAGTCTCAGCGTGTTTTGCACCCAGGCAATCGGTGAAAACCGTCAGCATCAATTCGTCGCACGACAGTAAAACGGCTCCTTTCTGAGCTATTTTTTCAGCTTCCGTGGTTTTCCCGGCAGCAATTTTGCCATACATCAGCGTCACCATATTGCACCGCCTTTCAGAGCGCCCCGCTGATCTTTTTAAAAAATAATGCGGGAATCCTCGAATTCCCGCACCATTGCTTTTAGAGACAGGGATTAGTCGCAATAAGAACTTCTGACAGACAACGGCCCGATAATCGGAACTTCAAACACGCGCCCGGTCAGAGTCATGAGGAAACTGAAAAGGTATGTACCGATGAGCGTAAACATGACCGACAGACGAAGCGTCTGGAAAATGTTCTGTACCGGCGGGAACATATAGGAGAAGATCTTATACATAATTGTGACCGCAAAAATAAGGATTACCGAAATTAAGATCAGCAGCATGTTCTGCACCGCCGCCTGCTTGACGTAACGACTCTTTTTCTCAATGAAGAAATAAATCAGACCCATAATACCGAATGTCAGGTAATTTAAAACGCTGAACAGATAGATCGGGATGCCGGTTGAGGATTTTTCGCCTTTCGGCATGAATCGGTTGAACATCCCCTTCTCCACCGTGAAAGCAAACGTCAGCAGAAGGACAAACAACGCTCCGATGAAGACGGCGTACCAGCCGAACATC